>JAWXCG010000158.1:0-6880 GCA_034440555.1 Pseudomonadota bacterium | reverse complement strand
TCGAGTGGGAATGATTCAGGGCTCTTCCGTGTGGTGCGCCTCGTCGACTGCGGAGGCAGGCCCGCCGATGAAAAGGTTCATGGTGAATCCGCCATTGCAAAGGGAGCAACCTATTGTAAGCTAAGAAATGCACTTTCAGTCTGAAAATGCACCCTGCAAAAAATGCCATGACCCATTGAGCCGGATCGCGACTCCAGAGAGCACGCCGCTCGACGCGAAATGAAAACCATCGCCTGATACGTCGAGCACCTAGTTTGCGCGGAAAGCCGCAACGTCGTTACCAAGTGGTGTGACCACGATGTCGGATACATCGTTCCGGATACTGGCCCTCATCTGTCGCGCTTGCTCAAGACCCGCGACGATGGCGGCGCGGCTTGTGTACCGGGGCACACCTTGCTCGATCCAGGCGAAGCCATCGACATCGGCATAAGTCGCGGCGACGACGTCCCAGTGACCTGCCTCGCCAGCATCAGACCATCGCTGGATCAAGTCCGTGACGTCCCTCTCTACCGCGCCACTGTCATGAACCGGCAGGGCCTGCGTTTGGGCACAGGCGACCAATCCAAGGATCGGGGCGCCGGCGCACAATGATCGGAACATCAGTGCTTCCTTCTTGCGCTGACCGCACCGCCATCGAGCCCGGCAGCAGCCCAGACAGGCGTTGAATACCAATACCATGCGCTCCGAAATTCGAGGCTGGATAGAACGTGGCCAGCATTTTGATGCTGGGCGTCATGGTTTTTGCTGAACTTTTTTAAGGTCATCTGGAGTTGGTGTGATTGCGAGTTGAGCTTGCTTGGGCGACAGAAACAAGCGCGCAGATCTCACCACCCGTTTCCTCAGCAGGAACCAGCAGAGCGTCGCGTAAGCTAGCATGCCGACAAGGACAGATGTCGTCAAATCGACCAACGCGGGCCATTGGTAAGCATAGAATTCGCGCCAGATCATCACGATTGCCATCATTGCCAGCGCGATGAAGGCTGGACCGGCAAAGGCAAGAACGTACTGAATCGTGGAGACCTCTGCGAGCCGAGTCACATACCGAAGGCGGAAAGGCCAGACGAGTGCGTACGTCGCCACAACTGCAGCGCTGACGACTTCAACGCCGTATGGCGCCGCCGCGAAGACCAGAAGCAGCCCAAGCACGCCTTCAACACCGGCAAATCCAAACATTGCTGATGCGCGCCCGATGGCGAGGGCGTAGGCCTCGTGAATGCGCTCTATGGTGAGATAGAGGCCGAAGATTGCAAGAATCTGCATGATCGCCGCAGCTGCTACCCATTCCCTGCCGAGCAGCAAGTCGAGCAGCGCAGGCGCAACGGCGATGAGACCCGCAAAGCTTGCGAAAGTAATCAGGCTGGAGGCATCCCTGACATCACCAAGGAGCTCCGCGCCCGCCTTCTCGCCAATGCGCAATGCGGCGAATGCAGGTTGGGAGACGAAGCGCACTGGGGCGACCAACACGAACGCCAGGGCGTCGACAAGACGCCAAGCCGCCGTGTAGAGCGCAAGCGCGGCCGGGCCCAGGAAGATGCTGATGGCGTAGTTTGGTGTCTGCAGCGCCAGCACTGCAGCAAATCGCAGGCCCAGCATTCTAGAGCTATAGCGCCAGACATCGGCGTAGTGCTCGCGACTGGCCGACAATCCCGGACGCCACGTTTCCGCCAGCCACACGAATCCATCCGTCACGACGCCTTGCACAACCCGCTGCACCACGAGGCTCCACACGTTCCAGCCAGCCAGGGCCGCCAACACGCCAGCAATCGCGCCGGCAACCGGTCCCAGCACTGTCCGAACTGCGAGTGAGGAGAATGCGAGCCGCCGCCTGAGACGCGCTACCGGCACGGCAGCGAGGGCGACGAACAGAACGGTGACGCTGGAAACGCGCAAAAGCTCCTCGACGCGCGGTTCATGATAGAGGGTCGCGACTGACGGCGCTCCAATCCAGATCACGCCCATGATGACAAGAGCGACCACGATTAGCAGCCAGAAAGTCGCGCTCAGATGCCCGGGTTCCAGATCAACGCGTTGGATCAGGAAATCACTGAATGTCTCGCGAACAAGAGTTTCGCCGAGCACCACGACTGCGATCGCCATCATGGCGACGCCGACGATCTCGGCGCCAAGCAGGCGCGCGTAGATGATGAAGCTCAGAAAAAGGATTGCCTGCTCAGCCCAGATGGCCAGCGACATCCAGGTCATGCCCGTGCTGAAATCGCGTCTTACAGACCTCGACATGCTTAAGACCTAGGGGAACGTTGTCGGCAGTATCGACGAGTTGACAGTTTTTGACCGTTGGCGGCTGGCCCATCTCACGGACGCGGGTACCAGCAAGTTCAAGGCCCCGGATTATTCGGGAAGCCGCGTGCTGCTGGGGGCCTGCTGTGTATCGGACTGAGGGGCGCGGACTGAGCGAGAACCGGAAAGGAGGTGTCAGAAAAATTCTGGAAGGCGTCGTCAAACGCAACTACCAGCGCGCGCTGCGGCAGCGTTTCGCTACGCAAGCCCCAGTCAGGACAGGCAGCATGGGGCACAACACGCCATCCAGCATCGGCAACCGCTTGCATCTGGGCAGTCAAGATTACTGGCGCGAAGGAAGTCGGTCCGCGCTCTGGCGAGATCGACTGGTACATCAAGACCGGGCCGTGTCGGCTGGCATTCTGGCGTCTGTCATCATAAGCTCAATCCTCCACGACGTGTAACTCAAACTCGTGGCGAAGACGCGTCCAGTGCGCGCGATCAAATTGTCCGTCTGGCGACAGGCAGTCTACGGCGCCGTAGGCCATGGCGAGCGCGTGGTGCGTGTTGTCGTGTGCGAACAGTCCCTGTCGGCCGAAGGTGAGAAGATTCTCAATGCTGTCAATCCACTTGTCCATCGCCTCGAAGTTCTCGGCGTAGGTTCGATCATAGACCGGATAGGCGAAGGGCAGGCGGCGTGTCTGTATCTGGCGTAAGCGCGATGTGACCGGCAGGCCTGTTGAGGTTAGCCACTCACAGAGTTTGGCGCCGAGCGCATCGTCACTCATGCCCCAGTACTGGTCGCCGGGATCCGAGGGCAATTCCGCGCATAGCACTGTATGAGTCTTTGGCTCCGTGGCGTCGTAGTAGTTCTTCGTTTCCGACAGACGGGAAATCGGGATCGACTCTTCGGGGAAGTAGTGCGCGTCGAACTCGGTAAAGCGGTGCTGTTCGAGCACCAGGTAGATGAGGATCATGCCGCGAAACCGGATGGATCGAGCCGCGTTTTGTACCGCTTCCGGCGCTGCGGACCCTGCGGCGCGCACGAGCGATGTGATCGGCAAGGTGGACCACAGCGCGCCGGGAGACTTGCTGATGTCGCCTTCAGGAGTTTTGAGCCGGATCGACTGTACCCGGTTGTTCAGAATGGTCATGCCTTCGAAGCGCGTGCGAAGTTGCACATCTGCGCCAGCTTTCTGCGCTTCTTCCGAAAGGCGGTCACAGATCAGACCGAAGCCGCGCTTCGGATAATAGAACTTGCCCGCTGTCGACGATTTCAGGCCGGGAACCTGGCCGAAAATCTTCTTCATGAGCTTTGGCAGCGAGCTGCCAGAGACGCGACGCTTGGCCAGTGTCGGAGCCAGCTCTGATGGCTGAAGACCCCAAAGCTTGCGCATGTACGGGAAGTAGAAACTTTCGCACATCGTGCGGCCGAGTCCTGCCAGCAGGACGCTTGCGAATGTTTCGTCTTTCACCTTCGGTGCGCGCATTTTTGCGGTCGCGGCATCGAAGAAGAGAGATGCGGCAAAGCCGGTTGGCAGTCGCGTGGCGAGGTCGAATGGCTTCAGAGGAAAGTGAATCCATCTTCGCTGAAGACGGATGCGGCCGTGGCGCGGGCGAAGGAGCATGTCTTCGCCAAGTATCGCTTTCAGGTCCGCCAGAATTGTGGGATCGGAAGCAGGATGCAGGCGGTGGCTACCGAAGTCGCAGTGTATCCCGTCGATCATGAAACTGCCGGCGTTGCCGCCAACGCGTTCGCCGCCTTCGTAAAGCGTGACGCCGTGTTTGCCGGCCTGCGCAAGCTTCAGTGTTGCGCCAAGACCTGCGGGGCCGCCTCCAAGAATCGCAACGTTGAAACGCGCGGCGTCCATGGTTTCATGTCCTCTTGGGCGTCTGGGCGACTGAGGATGCTACCTGAACAAACGCGCCAAGCAGTCCGCCGGCAACCACGATGGTCTGCCACAACAGGCTTGCCGCTATGACCGGCGCAGTCGTGGGCGAAAACGGAGCCATCAGGCCCGACAGGCCAGCTTCGCGCACGCCAAGGCCGCCGATGCTGATGGGAAGCGTGGCGATCAGCTTGGCAAGCGGCCAGGCAAACAGCCACAGTGCAACCGAATCGGGACCGCCAATGCTCGCTGAGAGCGCAGCGTTCAACATGGCAAAAGCTGTCTGTATCACAATCGACATCACCACGCAGACAAGGATCGTGGTCTTCCGCCCAGCCATGCGCCCAAGCGCTTCGGACAGAAGAGCGAAAAGTCGCCCCGCGCTCCCGCCTGCCTTGATCGTGCGAATGAAGCTGGCGATTGGCTGCAGCATCATGACGCTGGCAAAGCCGATGATCGCGACGCCAACGGTTGCGATATAGACCCAGCTATCATGAAGGCCGGCTTGCGCTCCCAGCATGGCGAGGCCAATGGCCGAGATCGCGAGGAGCGTTACACTGTCGATTACGCGATCGACAAGCGAGGCAAGGACAAGATCGGCTTTGCGAACTTTGGCTCGCATCATCACCACCGCTCGCACAACATCGCCTCCTGCAACTCCGGGGAGCGCGAGGCTGGCGGCCAGGCCGGCGAAGTGCGCCTTCAGTGCTGTCCAATAGGGAATGGGTTCGCCGATCAGGGCACGCCATTTCGCTGCGGCAAGCGTGTGCCCGGCAAGGTAGCCCACAAAGACGCCCAGCCACACGAGCGGATTGACCTTGACCAGGCTGGCCCAGACTTCATTCAGGGGAATGACGAAAAACAGGATCGCGAACATCGCGACCGTTCCCGCCAGTTTGAGCCAGCCTAACAGCCTGTTTTTTCTTGTCGGCTCCTGTGGCGGGTCGGCGGTCACATTGGTCTCCAGGGCGCGCTAGGTCAGGCTCGCAGGTGAAGACGGGAGATCATGTCCGCAATCAACCCGAGCGACCAGATCATGACCGCAGCAAGCAGCGCGAAAATGGCGCTTTCCGACAAGTTGCCAATATAGATGTCGTAAATAGTCTTGCCGATCCCGACGACGAATAACCCAAGCCCGATCGGCATAAACACACGCAGCGGGTGGAATAACATGATGATACGCACGACCAGCAGCATAAAGCGGAAGAAATCTGTCGGCCGGATCTTCGAGTGGCCGACCCGTTTGCCATAGACGATCGGATGATAGACCACGGACAGCCCTGAGCAGATCATGCAGAGCGTGATTGTTGTCGTGAAGGAAAACCCGTCAGGAAGAAGTTGTATGAAACGCTGCAGGGACGACCGTCGCATAACCCGCAGGCCTGAGTTGAGGTCGGGAATTTCCCGTTTGGCCAGTGTATTGGCCAGATTGTTCAATATCCACTTCGCCGGCTTGCGGATGAGGGGAACGCCCGTCATGGCCTCGCCGCGATTGCCGACAATCATGTCATGCCCTCGGGCTTGCTCGAGCATCGTAGGGATAGCCGAGACCGGATAGGTTCCATCGGCGTCGATAATCACGACATAGTCCGAAGCCGACGCGGCGATGCCGATTTTCAGTGCATGGCCGTAGCCGAGGTTGGACGGACAGCGTATGGTGTGCGAGCCGCTTTTTGAAGCAGCGTCACCCGTCCCGTCGGTCGAGCCGTCGTCCACTACGACGATACTGGCGTCGAGACCATGATTCGCGATCATTTCGCGCAGTTGCCTGATCGTGTCCGCAATGGCCCCGACCTCGTTGAAGGCGGGGACGACGATCGCAAGGTCGCTGTGCTTCCCGGTGGACGTGTCGGCCAAAACTTGTTCCAGCCTGTTCATTTCAAAGCCAATGACCCTTGTTAGGCTAGCCGTAGACGCAAGTTTCGCGCCAGCAATTTATTAGCGACTTACGCCGGGATCGTCGGCAACGCCAAATTAACAACTATCTTACCGGATCGGCGGGCTGATCCCTGGCGCCGCAGAGGGCCTCGGCACCATTTAATTTGACTGTGTTAGCGCGCGGGCAAGTTATTTTGTTACGATAATTACGGTATCCAAATATACGGCCCATCATAAATCCGATTTAGCGGCTGACAGTTTAATTACAGTGAAAAAAAATCAGCCAGTAAGCCGAAAAATGCTCTTTATGTAGAGTAACCGTTGAACCATGAAAGTATGCCAAGAATCAGTGTCGCGTTGTCCGTAGCGACTGCATCTAAAAGCCCCAGAAGTCCCCGTAATAATCATCAACGCCGTGCTGATGCATCAGTATGGGTATTTGACACTTACCGCTCGAATCGCCGATTGCCGCGTATCGCATGTCGCTCATAGCCTCCGTTATCGGGACGGTTCAAACCAGACCCTTGGCCACCTTTTCCAACAGCCCCAATCGTGGCGCCGCCAGCGACAGCGCGATGAAGCTCGCATCTGCTGCATCCAAGGCCGCGTCAATGTCCGCTTCATTCATCGCAGCCGACAGAAACATGTTGTGCCAAGGGTGGACGTAGACGCCGCGCGAGACCATCTGCGAACTCCAGAAATATCCAAGTCGCATGTCCGCATCGTCTTCGAACAGGACAAGCGGCATCTGCGGTGGACCTGACTGGCGCAGCCTGAAGCCGTGGGCGGCTGAACGTTCCTGGAGTCCGATCCTCAATCGATTCCCGAGGCCCTCGATGCGCTCCAGATAATTGGTGCTGCGGATCATCGCGAGC
>JAWXCG010000157.1:0-41906 GCA_034440555.1 Pseudomonadota bacterium | reverse complement strand
TAGCCCCCTGAGTCAGGGGGCGAAAAACCGCAGGTTTTGACCAGCTCCGCTGTTGAGAGCGGGGGTTTGGCAAGCAATAAGCAGTGCGGCGAAGACGAACTGGTGACTTGTTCAGACCATCCCTAGTTGAGTCGGCGTCGCTCGCTGCCCAGTTCGATCAACCACTGGCGCACCACATCGGCATCGCTGGCCTGCGCGGCGCGCACGAGGTAATGACTGAAATCCTCGCGTGCTGCCGCGACGTGCCCGACGCGCCAGTAAAGCTTGCCGCGGTCGCGAAGCTCGTCCGTGTCGCCCTCGTCGAGAAACACCAGCCGATCGGCGCAACGTAGCGCGCGCTCGAAATCCTCGCGCTCGATGTAGAGCTGCTTGAGGTTGCGCAGCATGCGCATCAAGATAACTCGATTCGGAGCGGGTTCCAGCATGCGCCCAAGCTGCTCATCGCCGACTCGTCGACCTGGCACGTGCGAACTGGCGCGTGTTTTCAATTCGCTGATATCAAGCGAACGCCCGCGATGATAGGGATCGAGGATCAACAGTCCGTCATCGACCGGAAAACGCAACAGGAAGTGACCGGGGAACGACACGCCTTGCATCGGCAAGCCCAGTCGCCGTGCCATTTCCAACTGCACGATTCCCAGTGAAATGGGGTTGCCGAGTTTGCGGCTGATGACCTCATTGAGGTAGCTGTTGCGCGGATCGTAATAGTCGTCGTTGTTGCCAGCGAATCCCTGTTCCTCGAAGACGAAACGATTCAGTGCGTGCACCGCTTGGACCGGATGTGCCAGTTCACTCAGACTGCTGCGCAGCGACTCACACCAGACCTCAACCGAGTCGCTCACCGCAACCACGTCCAGCTCGGCGTATTCATCGCGCGCGATCAACAGCGACGCCCACAACAGCGGGATATCTTCGTCGCGCGCTGATTTCAAATAACGCCAGCCACGCTCGGCATCGGTCGGCAGGGCAATCGCTTTGGGGTCCATGTCCATGCGTGATTCATAGGGCTTTAATCGCCAAATATCAAGTGACCTGCTGCATGTGCGGGATTGGCCGTTCAGCGCCCAGCGGGCAGATCATCGGGGAGATCAATCCTGTCTCCCGGCTCCAGGTTCAGGACCGCGCCCACACCAGCATTGAGTTCCAACACATAGCGCGATCTTCCCTCACTGGGGTAATTCGGGCAACTGTCGCCACCGCTACAGGGTGGCGTCCGATAGGCTGCGCTGACAAAGCCGCGGTCACTATCGAAATAGAGGATATCCAGCGGAATGTGTGTGTTCTTCATCCAGAACGCCTGACGCGCACTGTTCGGAAACACGAACAGCATGCCGCGGTCAGCCGGCATGCTGTCGCGGAACATCAATCCGCGTTCGCGCGTGCCATGATCGACGGCCAGCTCGACACGAAAGGTTTGGCCTTTGAGCCGGACTTTCTTCAGCCCCTCGCTGGCGCAGGCCGGAAGCAGAGCGGACAACATCAGCACAACACAGAGAAAGCGGCGCATGCGTGATCTCCAGGACAATGCCCCAAGCATAAACGATGCGTGGACGCTTTCTCGCCGACCATTATTCGCTGTGGGCACGTATTGGCTGTGAGCAGGAGCCCCAAGCGCAGCGTGCGCGCATCCAGGGCGACGCAATGTTTTGCGCCGGTCGCAGCCGTAGATGCGCGCGTTCTGATCCTGGGTAGTGTTCCCGGTCAGGCATCGTTGCAGGCAGTGCAGTACTACGCGCATCCGCGCAATGCATTTTGGCCGATCATGGGCGAGCTTTTTGGTGCCGCGCCGGAATGCCCTTACCCGGAGCGACTACAACGGCTGCAGCGACATGGCATTGCTCTGTGGGACGTGCTCGCCTCCTGCGACCGTCCTGGCAGCCTGGATGCCGACATCGACGATGCCACGATCATCGTCAACGATTTTGCTAAATTTTTTGACTTTCATCCGAATATTCGCCGGATCGTGTTCAACGGCACCATGGCCGAGCACTGCTTCCGGCGTTACGCCGATCCGCAGCAGTCGTCACACATCGCCGAGCGCTGGCGCCTGCCCTCGACCAGCCCGGCGCATGCCGCGATGGCCTACCGGGAAAAACTCGAGCGCTGGCGCGAAGCCCTGTTGCACTGAGCCGCCAACTCCGATAACGCCTCCCTTATGAAATATCTTTCTATGCGGATAGAGAGATTGACAAGTGAACACGGCGGGCGCAGACTCAGTCTCGAAATCCCATCGTGACCGGCTGAGGGACAGGCCCTTTGAAGCCGGGGCAACCCGCGACGTGAAAGCGTCGTTTGTTGCCTGCAACAGATAACGCGCAAGTGCAATCGCAGACCGGCGAGCCACTTGCGATTTGTCGGTTACAGGCAACTAGTACCGCAACCAGGAAATATCGGAACAGATGAAAGCGATGGATTCGCCTTCATTAATGTTTTGATACTTCTGGATTGCGATACTCGGTGCCAAATCCTGCGGAGGCAGTTCGCTGCCTACCGGAAGATGGGTCGTGATCGGTACGCAGGTTGCCGCACGACATCGCATCGACTGGACCGCTGGAGCGCGCTGGGGCTTGAACCGAGCTCTGGAGCCACTGATGAGTCTGACCCAAACCCTGTCTTCTGTGGATGCTTCGCTCGGCAGTGAATTTGAGCCCAGCGCCTGTCGCAGCGCGACACTCGACGTGCGTTTGCGCTCGCAGCGGCAGAATGGAGCAGCACGGGGCACAACCACTGCCGTGCTCCACCTGCGTCACGCTGGCACTCATTCGGTAAAGATTCGCTGGGAATGCCAGGGACCGGTTGATGCACCGGTGCTGATAGTTCAAGGCGGTATTTCGGCGACTCGTCATGTTTGCGCCAGCACCCAATTCATCGAGCCGGGCTGGTGGCAGGATCAAGCCGGGGCCGGTGCGGCGCTGGATACGCGACGCTTCCGCCTGCTCGGCATCGATTGGTTGGGCGCTGATGGCGCTCTCGACGTGTGCATCGATCCGGCCGACCAGGCCGATGCGATCTGCGCCTTACTCGATGACCTGCACATCGACCAGGTTGCCACGTTCGTCGGCGCGTCATATGGCGCCATGGTTGGACTGCAGTTTGCAGCCCGCCATCCAACGCGGCTGCAGCGCCTGATCGCGATCAGCGGCGCGCACCGTTCGCACGCTCAGACCACGGCGCTTCGCGTGATCCAGCGGCGCATCGTCAAGCTGGGCCTGCGCCACGAGGCCGCCGCGGAGGCGCTGGCACTAGCGCGCGCACTGGCGGTCATTGGCTACCGCAGCGGCGAAGAATTCGAACAGCGGTTTGCTGCAGAGCCGCAGTTGCGTAACGGCAGCCCGCGCTTCGCGGTCGAGGACTATTTCGATGCGATCGGCGAGAAATTCGTTGCGCGCTTCTCCACCGCTGCCTATCTGCGCCTCTCCGAATCGATCGATCTTCAGCGCGTCGTTCCCGAATCGATCCGCGTGCCCACCGATCTGGTTGGCGTAACCCAGGATCAGATCGTGCCGATCGCAGACCTGCGCGCCCTCGCCGCAGCGATTTCCGCGCCGTGTCGGCTGCACCGGATCGACTCACTCTACGGCCATGATGCCTTCCTCAAGGAGGTCGGCGCAGTGCGCGATATTCTTGCCGCGGCATTGGCCCCTATCCGGCAGGAAAACGAGAGCGCCGCATGAGCACCCATCGCACATTTTCCGGCAAGCCTGTCACCACACCTTCGCCGCGGCAGAGCGCTACCGCCGCTGTACGCGCCGGCATCGATACCGACGTCGCCTACGGTGCTGTGGTCCCGCCGATTGTGCTGTCGAGCAATTTCAGTTTCGATGGCTACGGCGGCAAGCGCCAATACGACTACACGCGCAGCGGAAATCCGACCCGCGACCTACTGGGCGATGCGCTCGCCGATCTGGAAGGTGGCGAAGGCGGGATTGTGGTCGCCACCGGCATGGCCGCCATCACTCTGGTGCTTTCCCTGCTCGAACCGGGCGATCGTCTGGTGGTGCCCCACGACTGCTACGGTGGCAGCTGGCGCCTGTTCAATGCCTTGGCCAAGAAGGGACACTTTACCCTCGACACGATCGACTTTACCGACCCGCGAGCGCTCGCTGCCGCCCTCGCGCGTTTACCAAAACTGATCTGGATCGAGACGCCGTCCAACCCGCTACTGCGCATCACCGACATACGCTTCGCCGCCGAAGCCGCGCACAAGGTCGGCGCCCTGGTCGTCGCCGACAATACCTTCCTGTCGCCGGCGCTGCAGACCCCGATCGCACTGGGTGCCGATATCGTTGTGCATTCGACCACCAAGTACATCAATGGTCACAGCGATGTCGTCGGCGGCGCGGTGGTATGTAGAGACCGCGCTGTGCACGAGCAACTGACTTGGTGGGCCAATGCGCTCGGACTGACCGGCTCACCGTTCGACAGCTTCCTCACCTTGCGTGGCCTGCGCACACTGGATGCCCGACTGCGCGTGCACCAGGAGAATGCCGATGTGATCGCGCTGCTTCTTGATCAGCATCCCGCGGTTTCCGCCGTGTACTTCCCGGGGCTACCCAATCATCCCGGCCATGTCCTCGCGGCGCGCCAACAGCGCGGCTTCGGCGCCATGATCAGCTTCGAACTTGGCGGTGGCGACGAAGCCGTGCGCAGCTTTATCGATGGCCTGCGCTACTTCACGCTGGCCGAATCGCTGGGCGGCGTCGAAAGCCTGATCGCGCATCCGGCGTCAATGACCCACGCTGCAATGAGCGTCGAGGCACGCGTCGCAGCCGGCATCAGCGATGGACTGCTGAGACTTTCAATAGGCATCGAGGGCACCGATGATCTGGTCGCCGATCTCGATGCCGCACTGGAACGCGCCGCACTGCGCACCGAGGCGGTGGCAGTCTAGTCAGAGTGCCAGCCGCTGCTTCAACCAGCCCGCTTGAGCGTTGTCAGCGGCCGTCATGCAAGCAGCGCTGTGCCTGCGCTGCGGAACCAAGCGCACGCACAACGCCACTCCATCTAGAAAAGTATTGCGGTGACAACGCGCAACACAATCGCTGCGATCACGAACACGCCCGCAACCAGATACGCCGCGATGCCCTCAGCGATCCCGGAAATGCGCGTCAACGAGGTGTAGATCACCAGCACCGCCAGCGTCAGTGCCACCAGCATCAGTAGCTGCAGCACCTGATGGCCAAGCAACCCACCCAGAAGCGCGGCGAATCCGACCATCAGCAGCGCTGCTCCGGCAACAAAAACGTCCAGCGCAATGTCGCCGTTACCGCGCAGTACAATGCGCGCGAGATAAACGCCCAAGGTGAGCCCGAGCGGAATACTCAGCAGCATGATCGCCCCGCGCAGCTTGTAGCTCAACGAGAGGC
Organism: Pseudomonadota bacterium; assembly: GCA_034440555.1. Taxonomy (GTDB): domain Bacteria; phylum Pseudomonadota; class Gammaproteobacteria; order Xanthomonadales; family Ahniellaceae; genus 0-14-3-00-62-12. The sequence continues at coordinate 36,540 of JAWXCG010000157.1, read as the reverse complement.
TATCCAATGAGAACGAAAACGGCAGTCCGAGCGCACTGACACCGAGCGCCCCGCCGATCAACGAACACAACAGCCAAACCCCCATGAACACCAGGCCGACGACCAGCGCCTGCTGCCCGGGCAACGCCTGGTAGGCGCCAGGCAATGCACCCACCGGGTTGTAAATCAGACTGATAAAGGTCTTGACCGCATCTCGCGATGCCGACTTCACCTTTTCCATGGGATCCGGCGCTGCGGCCGAATTGTTGGGCTGCTCACTCATGACTTGAACACTCCTGGTGGGATTGCAATCTCTGATGAATTCGAACTAAGCGGGCGCGACCGGACAACAGCTGCAATGAATATTCCATGCGCTTCAACTGCGCGTGATCAGTCCGATGACGAGCCGCAGGAGGATAGTCAATTCCTGCGAACTGATAGCCATTGACCGCGGAAAGCCTAACATGAGGATCCGCTCGCGGCTGCCGTGATCTGTGTGCTGCCGTGATCCGTGCGCACTTGATGCACAGACAAAATCGCGGGCACGACCCAGCTAGTGTGGTGTTGCACACCTTGCGGCGCAAATAAAATGGATGGGTTCGGCCCCGAGGCGAGGCGCGAATCTTGCCAAGGCCGGTGGCCTTGGCAAGATTCGCAACGAAGCCACGGGGTCGAGGACGCGATTTCATGTGTCGCATAGGGTGCAACACCACACTAGAGTCGAGTCCTCAACCAATTCCGAAACGAGTCGATACGCAGATGCAATACATCCTCGCTCCGTACATGGCTACCCCAAACGATGTCGTCCTGCGCATGCTCAACCTGGCCGAGGTCGATGCTGGCGACCATGTGCTCGATCTCGGCTGTGGTGATGGCCGCGTCGTCATCGCCGCGGCCAGGGAATGTGGCGCTCGCGGCACCGGCATCGATATCGAGCCCTACTGGATCGAGGAATCGCAACGCAATGCAACGGTCGCTGGCGTTGCCGACCGTGTCGAATTTTCGGTGCAAGACGCAACCCGCTGCGACGTATCCAGTGCCAGCGTCGTATTCCTTTACCTGGTGCAATGGTCGATGCAACTCATGGCACCGCGTCTGCGCGCGCAACTGTTGCCGGGCGCCCGAGTTGTTTCGCTGAGCTTTCCGATACAGGATTGGAGCCCGACCCGCATCGAACGCTTCGTCGACGAGTTCGATGTGGAACGGGTTCTGTATTTGTGGGTGGTCGCGGCAAAACCAGTTGCCACAATTGACAGCGCCGCGACTTGAGCAGAGGCTGCTGATTCCGCTTGTTTCATGTCCGCGGTGCGAGACCGTTCGCGCAGCGCGAACCCACACAACGCGCGCAGCCGACAGTGGCCGCGTGGGCAACCACTGAATCGAAAGTGCGGAGCCGGCCGATAAGCCGGGTTCTGTTCTGGTCCGAAAACCAGTGACGATCATTCCTCTGGGCCATACGTCGCCGCAGACCTCAAGCAATCTACCCGGGAACACGACGGGCCGCCGTATCGTTCCCCTATTTGATCTTGCTCCGAGTGGGGTTTACCGTGCCATGCGGCGTTAGCCCCGCACGCGGTGCGCTCTTACCGCACCGTTTCACCCTTGCCACGCACATCTTGCGATGTCGTTCGGCGGTCTATTCTCTGTTGCACTTTCCGTCGGCTCACACCGCCCAGACGTTATCTGGCACTCTGCCCTATGGAGCCCGGACTTTCCTCGATGTGCTTGCGCCCACCGCGATCGCCTGGCCGACTCCGCACCGTCAGTCTAGCGGGGCGCTAGCGGAAAATCTGTTTCGGCATCGAACGTGTCGCGCGGGGCGTGTCGCACTGGCAAGCCGCTACAGGCAAAAGCAGCAAAGCATTCAGAATGCCGGGTGCGAAGGCGCATTCCGCGCACATGCCGAATGATCATAAGCGCCGGTGAGGATTGCACTTGACGCGTCCCCGCGACGCTCGTTTAATCAGACCATGATCCGTCTCGCTCAATCCACGCGTTCCATTGGCACCATGCGCATGTCCATGCGCATGCGTCATCGTGTGGATCGAGGTGTCCTCTGAGCTGAATCCTTTCAGTCACCCCCGAAACCCGCGACGGCAACACCGAAGCGGGTTTTTCGTTTCTGGTGTACGACGCGGAGATCGGGTCCATCTTGCCCTGGAGCCTGCGATGAAAAATATTCCAACCTCAAGCGCCGTCCTGATGCAATGCGACGCAGCTCCCGCAATATGCGGCTGCGCCGCTGGCGGAGATCGGCGATGAACGTGCTCAGCCCGCACCGGCAAGCGCCACAGCCCGTGGCCCGGGCCATTGCCGCGCAATGCAAGTCGCAGTCACAACGCGTTGCACTGGTGCTGGCCGGCGCACGTGGCCGCGTTGCTTGCGCGTTGCGCGCGCAGTTAGCGCGCGAGCATGACGCCGTGCTCAAGCGCACTGGACTAAACCTTTTGATCACCGCCGCCTTCGACCGCCGCGGCGCGCTATTCGACTTTGAAGGAATTGCGCCACTGAGCCTCAACCAGCGCCTGTCGGAAAGCACGCCGCTGGCGACGCTGCAATTGCTCGAACGCATCTATGCGCTGCCAGGCGCGACCGTGCTGATCGACGCGACCGGCAGCGCTGAATGGGCCGCCGAGTATCCGCACCTGCTGCGCGCCGGCATCGGCATCGCCACACCCAACAAACGCGCCCACTCAGGGCAATACCAACAATGGTTATCCCTGCGCGAAGCCGCTCAGAGCGGCCGCGCTCCGATCCACTATGAAACCACGGTAGCTGCGGCACTGCCGGTGATCAACACCCTACGCGCCCTGCAGCAGCGCGGCGAACGCGTCATTGGCATCGAAGGCGTGCTGTCCGGATCGCTGTCGTACATCTTGACGCGCGTACAGCAGGGCGTCGCCCTGAGTGAGTCAGTCGCGGAGGCAATGCGTCTGGGCTATACCGAGCCCGACCCGCTTGAGGACCTGGACTTCATCGACCTACGACGCAAGCTTCTTATCCTTGCGCGCGAAGCCGGGCAGCGTCTCGAACCCGAGCAGATCCGGATGGAATCCCTGCTGCCGAGCGGGGTCTCGCTGACTGCCCTGCTTGCTGGAGCATGCGATGCCGCGTGGCGCGAACGTGCGGACGCGGCACGCGCCTCAGGTCGGCGACTGGTCGTCGTAGCCTCATGGCAGCAGGCCGGCCAAGCTCGCATCAGCGTGCGCGCCGAAGCAGTCGACTGCGCTTTCGCCCGACTCGCTGGCGGCGAAAACATGGTCTGCATCCGCACTGAATACCATGACGCCATACCCATCTGTATCAGTGGACCAGGCGCAGGGCCGGCGGTCACCGCGGCCGGAGTATTCAGCGATATTCTGGCTGCGAGTCGTGCGTTGCTTGCGCGTTGAACGCACCTACCTGCGTACCTTGCCCGTGGCACATGAATCCGGTCGCGCGGCGATGCTGCACTTTCGCGATTGCACAGTGCTGGCGCTAGAGTGCGGTAATGAACAGCATCCATTTGATTGACGCAAGTATTTACGTGTTCCGCTCGTATTATTCGGTCGCCACCGAGTTTCGGGATCAGCATGACGCACCGGTCCATGCAGTGTTCGGGTTTCTCAACACATTGATGGGTTTACTCGCTGACGCGCAGCCGTCACATATGGCGGTGTGTTTCGACGAGTCACTGACCACTTCGTTTAGAAATCGCCTCTACCCGGCGTACAAGGCCAATCGCGACCTACCGCCAGCAGACCTTGCCACCCAGTTCGACTATTGCCAACGCCTGTGTCGCGCGCTCGGGCTATGCGTTCTGGTTGATGGCGAGTTTGAAGCCGACGATCTCGTCGGCAGTGCATTGCACGCGCTGCGAGCACACGGCTTTCGCGGAGTCATGGTCACCGGCGACAAGGATTTTTCGCAATTGGTCGGCGAACACGACGAAATTTTCGACGTGTCGCGGCGTGAGCGCATTGATGCTGCCGGAGTAAAGCGCAAGCACGGGGTGCGGCCGGAACAGTTCGCCGATTACCTCGCATTGATGGGCGACAGTGTCGACAATATTCCCGGTATCCACGGCATCGGCCCGAAAACCGCAGCGACCCTGATCGGGCATTTCGGATCGCTGGATGCGCTGCTCGAGCGGGTCGATGAAGTCGGCTTCCTGCGTATGCGCGGAGCAGCGCAGATTGCGGAAAAACTCAAGAGTGGGCGCGAAGACGCGCGTTTGTTTCGCCAGCTCAGCACCATCGCAACATTTGCACCGGTGCCCACCGATCCAAATGGTTACCGGATCGGCAATGCCGACCCGGCTGCGCTTTGTGACCTGCTCGATTGCCTGCGCTTTGGACCCATCACGCGTCGACGCTGTCTGGAATGGGCAGAGGCACGGCGCAACTAAAGCGCATCAGGAGTTTATTGGCGTTTGGTGACCGGAATGGGCGTATTGGCAATGACCGCGTTCAGCGCGAACGCCAGGTTACTCTTCCAGATCGCGACGCCCTCAAGCTTTTTGCTGTCGATCGGCAGGCCGAAGCGGTCATACATCGGTTTTTGCGAATTGGCGATCAGATAAAACGCCTCGCCTTCGATAACGCCGCGGGTCGGCGCCTTGAACTGTGCGTGCCCAGCATCCAGGGGCATCGACGACGTAATTTTCGTACCGCTGGCATCTAGCTTCAAGCGCATCACGCGCGCCGGCGGGAATGCGTTCTGCACTGCGACCAGATGTCCCTTCCAGAAGTACAGGCCATCGATACCGTATAGCGTGAGCGTCTCCGGTCCAGTCACCGGTATTGCTTTGCCCTTGTCCAGGTCCATCACAAAAATGCCGTACTCAGTGTCGGCGAAATACAGCAGCTTGCCGTCATCGCTGGTCGCCATTCCGCGCAAATGCGTGAGCTTGGGATTCTGCACGATCAGCCGGGTGGTAGCGCCAGCGACCAGATGAATGCGCTTCTGCGAGGAGTCGGACGCGAACACGCGGCCGTCGGCGGCAACGTGGATATGGTCGAGCAGATGCGGGCCAGTCGCGGCCGGCATATCGATACGCTTGATCAACTTGCCGCTGCTCAGATCAAATTGATAGATCGCCGTCTTGCCCAAGTCGGTTTGTTCGATGCGTTTGAAGTGCGGCAGGCCAGTAGCGGTTAACCATAGATGGCCGCGCTTGTTGTCCGCCTGCATAGCCACCACCGAACGCAACTGGTTGCCCTTGTTGGCGGTGATGAACGGAGTAAGCGTCTTGCCATCAGCGGAAACCCGATATACCGCAGCTTCGCGCACTGACCCGGCGAGCAGTTGCTTGCGCTTATGGTCGTAGGCAATGGATTCGAATAACGTGTCTTCCTTGGGCAGGGTCATTTCCACTTTGCCCTCGCCAAAAGGTTTTGCATTGGCCTGCAAGTTCAGCACAATGTAGTCCCACGCGTCGGTGCCGTGCGCCCTTGCAAAACGCTCGTCGCTGCTCGGATCGTAGGCGAAGCCCGAGGTTTGCATCTTGAGCAGCATGTCATAGCAATGCCGCTTGTCATTAACCATCGCATAGGCAGCAGCGAGCTCATACTGAATATTGCCGGCCATCGGACGCAGTTCAAGCACACGCAGGAACGTCGCGATCAAGTTGTTGTATTCGCCCTTGGCTTCGAAGCCCGCGGCGAGACCCAGCAGCTGGATCACGTCTTCGGTCTTTGACAGCTGTCCCGCTACTTCAGCGGTGGGCGGCTGCGCGGGCGAATTGGCCGGCTGCACTTGTGCGTAGACTGAGCTGAAGCAGAAAAACGCAACGATTAGACTTATCGAAACCAGCAAACGATTCATGCAAACATCCGAGAGTAAGTGGGAAAATACCTAAGCAACCATCAGACCCAGTCTGGCCAGCCGAGTTCCCTGGGAGCGCGCGGCACGAGCAGAGGAAAATGCCGAAATGAAGGACACCGAGGTACTGTATGCCGGCCGCTGGCTCAATCTGAAGCGGCGTGCAGGTTGGGAGTACGCCGAGCGCACGCATCCGGCCGGGGCAGTCATTATCGTGGCAATCACGCCACAACGCGAACTTTTGTTCGTCGAGCAGTACCGCGAACCGCTGCGCGCGCGCACGATCGAGATGCCTGCGGGTCTTATTGGCGACATTGCCGGCTGCGAGGACGAGGACGCGGTCACCAGCGCGCAGCGCGAACTGATCGAGGAAACCGGCTATTCGGCAGACCGCATCGACTATATTGTGGGCGGACCGGTGTCATCAGGAATGAGCACCGAGATTGCCCATTTCGTGCGTGCGACCGGCCTGCAACAGGTCGGCGCTGGCGGCGGCGACGAATCCGAGGACATCCGCGTGCACCGCGTGCCGCTGCACGACGCCGCAAGTTGGTTGATGCAAAAGGGCAACGAAGGCTTCCCACTCGACCCTAAACTCTGGGCCGGACTATATTTTGCCGAGCGCGATGCGCGGGGCCAGCCCTGGTAAAGCATTGCAGGACCGGCTTTTGCCGCGGTTGCCGGGCAGACTTCGGGCAGTGCGATTGTGACTCACGCAATTGCGGTCCGGTCATCGACTCATATCCGGACTGGGTCATTCAGGCGCGACTCGGGAACCTCTGCGCAAGTCCGGAGCAGCGATAGCCCCCTGAGTCTGGGGGCGAAAAACCGCAGGTTTTTTGGGGGTTTGGCAAGCAATAAGCAGTGCGGCGAAGACGAAGTGGTGACTTATTCAGACCTTCCCTAGGTGTTGCCTGTGTTGGCCCAAGCGATAGCCGCAAACGACGCCAGATTGACCAGCGCGTGCGCAAAAATATTGGCCGGCAACGAACGCAGCCGCAGCCAAAGCCATCCCAGCGCGAGCCCGGCGATGGTGAGTGAAACGGCGCGCAACGGCGAGTCGGGAACGTGCACCAGCACAAAAACCACGGTGCTGCCATAAAGCGCCAGGCCACGTCCCAGCGCGTATTCAAGAAACGATACCAGCCAAAACCGAAAGGTAATTTCCTCGATCACCGGCGCGAGCACAACCAGACTTACGAACAACGACCAACGTGCTTCCGGCAAGTCAGCAAGGCTCTGCAGCGCGGACGTTTCATCAAAGGGAATCACGCCCAACCAAACCAGCAACAAAGGTGCTCCCAAAATGATGATTGCCGCCAACAATGCCCAACCGGTCGCGCGCAGTGGTCGCGCGGTTTGCGCCCAGGCAAGCGGGCTGAGCAGCGTCGACTCGCGAACTCGTTGGACGTTTCTGAGCAAGATCACAAACGCCAAGAAGACCGCAACAGTGGCCATACCGACACCGGCCAGGGCAATCGACTCAACGCGATCAGGCGACTGGTAACCACTGCCGCACACGCGCACGCCGGCCTTTAGCGGCGCGTCCCAGATCAAACTAGTCGGCAAGGCCCACATCGACGAGAATACGCGAACGCCAATTCGTGAGACGTCACCACCGCATGCGGGGTCAGAACGGTTCGATTCGTCGCCAGCAGCGGAACTGACCACCAGTCTTACTTTGAGGTCATGCGACTGCGCGGCCTGTAGGACCGCTAACTTCGCAGAATCGACCGCTGCACTCGGCACAAGCACATGGATTTCCCACGCTCCAGTTTGCGACAGCGCAAACGGCGCCTGCGAGAGCACGAACAGCACCATGAAACCCAACCAGCCCAAGACCAAAGAACCGCCACGCTGCATCGCGCTGCGCTCACCGATCCACGCCTGCCACCATTGACGACAGGCATCCATCAAGCCAACCGAGAATTTTCCTTGAGTAGTCATCTTGCCGCTCTCGGCACTTGCATTGTCATCTATCCGAATGCGCCGCGAAAAAACGAAGCCGGGGAGAATATTTCCCCGGCGACGAACCGACTGGTGGCCGGCAGCCTAGGGCCTGGTGACAACGAACGGGCCCATTGACATCGGAAACGCGCGCGTTTGCCAGCCCATCAGGCCCGGCGGCCACAGTGGATTTACCGGAGGGAACGGTGGAGGAAGTGGCCTGTTGCAAACACATTCTGCTCGGTGGCCACAAATTCCCGAATCAAAGCTACTAACACCCTCTTCTCCGCACAAGCGAGTACACATCGCATTTTGAATCATGGAATTGATGTAGCACATTCCCATCCCCACTATCGGACCAATGAGCCACGGATTGTCGAGTTCGCCACCAGAGCCAGGCTTGGGTTTTTCATTGGCTGACGTGTTCGGCTTTTCTGATCCGGGCGCGACCGCGTCTGTCACCGGACTAACGGATTGCGGATCGATGAAGCCCCCTCCACCACCGCCGCCCCCTTGCGTCCTCGCCTGTAGGGACATATCAAATGCCTCCATGCGCCAAGGCCCCGGGGATGCGAGCGTGTACTGACCGACTTCGAATGTGGTTACGTCATTTCGTCCCAGGTTGTCGGTTGAGCCAACATCTATGTACGCCACGGTACCCGCGGCATTGGTCTGATAGGACAGAATGTTCTTTCCGCAGAATAGCTTTCAGCAACCACATTGGTGGCTGCGATGCCTCCAACGAGCAGTGCCGCGAGATGCAACGCTGATGTCGGTTTCCTTGCCTTAAATTGCATGCTCGCAATCTCCATATTCTTCGATTGGCTGTCTCCGTGTCAACAAAAGTAAACCCGTCAGCCAATTCCAAGATTAACCGGCGGAATAATCGGATTAATACTGCGGAAAATAGCAGGCAGATCTTTTCCATGGGACGTGATAGGGAAATGCGATATTCCGGTTCCCTCGCCAACAATCGGATTGAAGCTGGGCAAACACTTGACCGAACTCTTCAATCGAAGGTTTGCAGCTGCTTTGGCGCGACTCATTCGCACAGGACATAGGCGCCGGCGTCGCTACTGTCAAATCAAACCAGTGCCCCAGGGGCCGGTGATCGCCACGGTAAATCCCGGTCCATAGATATTGGCGAACAGCCAACGCCCGTCCGGTGAGAAACAGGCGCCGCACCATTCTTCTTCGCTGAAGTCTTCGATTCGGCCCGAGGCATCAGGCAGCCGTGTAGCGTTTTCGGCAAACGGGAATACGTCGCCATCGCTGGTCATGCCGATCAGACGTTGGGGCACGTGGCGGTCGTTGTCTTCGCAAAGGACCAGACCGCCGCGCGGCGAGACGCAGATATTGTCCGGATAATCGAGCGCCTGCAGTGAGCGGGACTCATACAACAACACAAGGCGTTCTTCCTTGGTGTAGTAGACGAAAACCTGTCCATGCCCAAAGTCGCCGCCGTTGGTCGAGGTAAAGAAGACTGCGTCGCCGTTGACGAAGCAACCTTCCAGCCGAGTAAACACAGCGCCACCGGCGGCCATTCCCTGTTCGAATACGCCGCCACCAACGCGCCCATCGCTATGACGCAGGCGCATCGGATCGGCAATATCCACCCATTGCGTGGTGAAAGACTGACCCACCCTCAAGCCACGACGCAAATCGGGACGTTCGCGGCAGGCCAGCATCTGCAAGCGCCCGCCCTGGACAAGATCGCCCGGCAGATTGGGAATGTAGCGGTAGAACCCTGATTGCTGATCAAGGTCCTCGGTCTGGTACACATGACCCGAGGCAGGGTGCACCGCTGCGGCCTCATGCTTGAACGCACCCATGCCGGTAATGCGTTTGGGTGCCACCGTGCCCGACGGGTGCACTTCAAACACGAAGCCGTGCGGCTGCTGCAATGTCTTGCGGCGAATGTTGCCATCGTCGCGCCCGACCTCAGGATCGAAAACCATCTCTTCGCAGGACAGCCACGTGCCCCAGGACGTTATGCCGCCGCCACAGTTCTGCATGGTGCCGCCGAGTACCGCGCGAAAATCGCTCGCTTCGCCGCTTTCAACATCAAACTCGAACGCCACGCAACCACCCGATGCAGTGGCATCGTATTGCAGTAGCGGCGATCCCAGGGCGCCATTCTCGGTGACTACTTCGTGATTGCGGATCAACGTGAGCTTGGAGCCGTTGATGGCAACGATGCCCATGCCGTCATGTGCAGGCGGTGTCGGCGTAGCGTCAGCGAGCATCGAACCGGTCCAACCAAAACTGCGATAGCGAAATCCCGGCGGCAGATTGAGCAGGTGTTCGCCGGTGGTTTCATCACGAGCCGGCAGCAGCGCGCCGTAGCCAGGCAACTTGGGCACTGCCAGGACATCGGGCCTGCGCACCGGTTCGCGACAGGCCACCAGACCGAGCAGGCTACCCAGCGGCAGGCTGGCTCCCAGGCCAGCGCGAGCGGCTCCTGCCAGGAAGCTACGACGCGAAGCTGCAGCGATCGAGCTCATCGCGGCGCCTAGCGCAATGCCACGCCGCGGGCAGCAATGCGGTACTCACGCGGCTCAATTTGCGCGTCAGGGTTTCCCGAATCCTTGGCCAGGTGCGCGATTTCCTTTTGGTCCAGCTCCAACGCCACGAGCTTGCCGAACACGACCACTTCGCCGCTCAGGTCCTTGGGCAAAACAAATTTGTAATCGGTCATCACGCGCGCCATGACATCGCCGTCGCTCAGTGTCATCCAGCACCCTTTCTTCTGACACACCTTGCCGACGCGACCACTGATTGCCTGTTCGCCTGTGTCGGCGGAATAGGCCAATACGGCCGCACCCAGCGTCGTGACATCGGCCTTGGCATCAATGGCTTCACCAAACTGACTCGCCGCCGCGACTGGCGTGGGGGACTCTGCACGTGTGGGCAGCGCTGCAAGAATCATCAGAGCAGACAGCAGCGCCGGAATCATCGTCTTCATATTTATCACCTTGGCAGTTACGCAATAGCCGACAATAGTGCCACGATCGTGTTACAGCGGCGAACCCGCTGGTGGCGGTGGAGCTGGCGGTGGCGCTGGAGGTGGTGGCAGTGTTCCGGTCGCCAGAGGTGAAGAAACCGGCGACTTGCGGCTGCGCGACCAGATGAACAATGCAACCACCAATGCAATCAACGTGCCGCCCAACAGCGGACGGTAGAACATCCAGCTGATGCCAATGGTGAGCAGCGACAGCAGCAGTGACACCAGCCCGGACAACAGCCCAATGCCCCAAGTACCGATGGTACCGAGCATCGGCAGGATGTCGAGCACGCGGGTGATCGGCGCAAATACCATCGACAAACCGAGCCACATGCTCAACGTGCCCCCCGCCCGCACTACCCAGGTGATGACCGAATTGCGTGTCTGCGCGCCCTCGAACATCTTGTCAGCTGGAACCGCGCCGGACTCAACCAGCAAGACACTGTGACCGTTACTGGTGGTGTAGGAGTCGAGTTCCTTGCCGCTTTGCCGGGCCACGATGCTGAACTGCGCTTCCGGCTGAAACTCGAAGCGGACGCGCAGGTCGCCAACTTCCGGCTGCTCTGGACCAGCGCCTTGGTAAAGCGTGCCACCACCGACGTGGCGAAACGCTTCAAATGCCTCGGGAAAACGGATCGCGGCCTGCGGTTCAAGCTTGCGCCAGTTGCCGACGGCAGCCCGAGTCGCCGTGGCAAGGGTGAACGCCCCCATGGTCATCGCCTGCGCCTCGAACTTTTCCGATTGCAGCGGCCATTCGGTGGGGTTTTCATGCGTTCCGGGATGGCGAAAATCCGATGAGTCAACATGCTCATCGTCCCAGTCCATGCTGTACTTGTATTCGGTCACTGTCTCGCTGCCACCGCCGAATTTCTTTTCCTCGCGGGTATGGCGTGATTCCTGCCACTGGTACATCTCGACGATGCGGCGCAAGCCGAGACCATCGACACTGACGCCAAGTTTGGAGTCGTCGATCGCAGGGGCCCCGTCAACGCGCGCCGATAGGTGCAGCAACCGACCTTGGTTCACCGCTTCGACGGAGTCGGCAGCGACGTGCACGACCGCGCCGGCGCCTTCCTTCAAAGCCTGGTGTTCGCCAATGGCGCGACCTTCGTTCCACCACAACAGTGGAAACGCGGCGATGAACATCAAGCCGCCAATAATCGCGCCGGAAATCGATTCGGTGAATCGTTTACCGAAGCCCTTGCGCGTCACTTCGGTATAGGAATTGCGTGCCATACAGACCCCCTGACGACTATGCCCAACGGCTTCGGTGCATCCTTACCTTTCAAAGCGCATATGCAACCAATTCCGCCCGTTCATCCTGCGTGCCAAAGCGACCGTTCGCATCGCGGCTGACTTCGGCCATCGCGCAACTCGGATCGTGGGTGAAAAACAAGTGCACCCCACGCGCAAGTTTGTCTTCGAGGAACGCACGCTTTTCATCCACGAGCAACTCGGGGAAACGGTCATAGCCCATGGTGATAGGCAGGTGTACCCAAGGCCGCCCGGGTATCAAGTCCGCACAAAAAACCACGCCACCACGGCAATTGCCCGCCCCATTACCGTCGCCAACGCTGTGACCGCAAATCTCGGCCAGCATGAGCCCAGGTGTGTGCCCGTGGCTGTAATGAAAGCGCACAGCATCTCCCAGGCTCGGCGCATGCTCGCCGTGTACTCGTTCCAGACGGCCGCTGGCCAATAACAAATCGGTCAATCCGGGGATGAACGAAGCACGGTCACGGACATGCGGATTGAGCGCGCGCTGCCAGCAGTCTTCGCCGACAATGTAGTTGGCATTCCCGAACAACAAACGCGGCGGCGCTCCTTCGTGCCATTGCGCGAGCAAGCCACCGGCATGATCGAAATGCAGGTGCGACAGCACCACGGCATCGATATCAGAATCGAGGAAGCCAATCGCGGCCAGCGACTCGAGCAACACATGCTGTGCTTCGACCACGCCATAGCGTTCGCGCAGCTTGGGCTCGAAGAACGCGCCGATACCAGTTTCGAACAACACGCGCTTGCCGTTCAGGCCTTCAACCAGCAGTGCTCGGCAGGCCAACGGAACGCGGTTCTCATCGTCGGTCGGTAACCACTTCGACCATACCGCCTTGGGCGCATTGCCGAACATGGCGCCGCCATCAAGTTTCTGGGAATTGCCAAGCACAGACCAAAGTTTCATAGGAATAAGACAATGTGGGAGCGGCTTCAGCCGCGAAGCTGTGGCGGTACTTTACGCCCGCGCCGGAAACAACGACAGCATTACAGCTCCTGCTGCCCCCCACTGAGGTTTCAAGCAGGAACTATTTCACCGCCGCCTTGCCGACCAGACCGCGCGGGTCGGAGCCGCCATGCAAGGAATTGTCGCGCAGGTCCCAGACCACGGCCTGCATGTTGCCCCACGGCCGCTCGCCCTCGTTCACGGTGTGCCCACGGGCACGTAACTGGGCGACCTCGCCGGCGCTCAACGCGCCTGGCTCAGCGGAGATCGCATCGGGCAAGTATTGATGATGGATACGCTGCTTGGCGACAAAATCGCCGGGATTCTTGCCCTCAAAGAATTCGATCAAGCCGAGCAGCACCATGGTCGCAATGCGGCTGCCGCCGGGCGTGCCGATTACGGCGATGCGATCTTTGCCAAACGCAATTGTCGGCGACATGGTCGACAACATGCGCTTGCCCGCCTGCGCCGCGTTTGCGTCGGTGCCGATCAGGCCGTAGGCATTGGCCTGGTTCGCGGCCAATGCGAAGTCGTCCATCTCGTTGTTCAACAGCACACCAGTACCGGGAACGATCAGGCCCGACCCCATCGGCAAATTCACGCTAGCGGTCACCGCGGCCATGTTGCCCTCGGCATCGATGATGGAGAAATGCGTGGTATCGGTGCCGCCATCGATGACCCGACCTTCAGGCAGCGCACTCGATGGCGTGGCACGATCCAGGCGGATACCTGAGCGCAATCCGGCCGCATAGGCCTTGCTGGTCAGCAGCTCGATTGGCATCTGTACGAAATCAGGATCGCCCATGATGTAGCTGCGATCGCGATAAGCCCGGCGCATCGCCTCGACCATCACGTGTACACGATCCGCGCGACCCATTGCTGCGAAATCGTAGCCTTCAAGTACGTTCAGGATGGTGGCGAGCAATACGCCACCCGAGGATGGCGGCGAAGCGCTGATCAGCTCGAATTCGCGATACTTGAACCGCAGTGGAGCACGCTCCTTGATGCGGTAACCGGCAAGATCGTCCAGCGTCCAGTTGCCGCCTTGCTTGCGCACGCCATCGACCAGGCGCTGCGCCGTGTCGCCGCGATAGAAGCCATCGAACCCTTTTGCGGCCAGCCTCTGCAGCGTGCGCGCGAGGTCGGGTTGCTTGATGACTTTGCCCAGCGCCGGGATCTGACCGTTCGGAAAAAACACCGCACGCGACGCCGGATACCGCAGCATCACGTCCTTACGAATCGACAGCATGCCGTACATGCGCTGTTCCATTTCATAGCCATCACGGGCCAGTCGAATCGCAGGAGCCAGCGACTCCCGTAGTGGCAGACGACCATACTTCTGCGCGATATGCGCCAGTGCAGCGGGTTCTCCGGGGATGCCTGCGGCCAGGGCGCCGTTGACGCTCTTGTCACGATCGAGTTTGCCATCTGCGTCGAGATAAACCTTGGCATCGACCGCCGCTGGCGCCACTTCTCGACCATCGACCATCACTTGCATGCCATCGCTGGCGCGGTGCAGCAGCCAAAACCCGCCGCCGCCAATACCGGAACTACTCGATTCCACCACTGCCAGCGCAGCGGTGACCGCCACCGCGGCATCAAACGCGTTACCGCCTTTGGCCAGCACTTCAAATCCGGCATCGGTTGCCAGATGGTGTGCGCTGGCGATCGCCGCCTTGCCCGGAGCCTTGCGCGGTGCGTCAGCCGCCATGAGTAAGGACGGCAACAGCAGCGCAATTGCCAACCAACGCGTATTCAACTTCATGCCACTTTCCCCTCAGCCATCAGGCCACGATACTTCAGTTCAAGTTGATTACGTGATTCGGGCCGAACGACATCGACATCGATACACTCGACTGGACACACCAGCACGCACTGCGGTTCAGCAAAGTGGCCTACACACTCGGTGCAGCGCTCGCGCGCGATCTCATAGATGGTCTCGCCCTGGTAGATGGCCTTGTTCGGGCATACCGGCTCGCAGACATCGCAGTTTACACAGAGATCATTGATCAGCAGGGCCATGCGCTCTCACCAAAACCAGAACGGCACCGACGGCCAGTCGGTGCCGCTGAAAATCCATCCGTCGAAAATTATTTGGCTTCGACGAAGACGAACTGGCCTTCCGAAGGAGTAACCGCATCGCGTACCCGTTGCTGATCGGTGGCGGCGCCAATGAACAGCACGCGCACGCCTTTAAGCGAACCGGCACTGGCAAGTTTAAAGGCTTCTACCACCAGATCGGCAAGCTTGGTCGAATCAGGCGAACCAAACGCGATCATGTTGCCCGGTAAAACTCCGCGCGCCAGCGTGTCCTGAACATTGGTCAGCTGCGCATCGTACTGGCGCTGGGTTTCCTCATCGTTGACCGCAGGCACGAAATACATATACGGACGCTGACGAATGCCTTCCATGTTTTGCTTGACGGTGCCGCCAAGGTATCGCTTCCAGCCTTCTAGGTCGGACGCGTCCGCTGGAATTGTCAGCACCACCGGAGCAGCGACCGGCTTGGCTGCTTCTTCCTTCTTGCAAGCGGCGACCGCCACCAGGCAGACCAGTGCAATAAACAACGGAATCAGCCTACTACGCAGAGTCTTCTTCATGTTGAACTTCCCCGGATGTTGGTGTGGAGCGGTAAATCTTCAACGCTTAATGTGCAGTGAACACTTTGGAATGGTCACTCTACTGCCGCAAAACCGAAGCGTTGCCGCAGCGCGTGCGCTACCGCCGGGTGGACGAAACCCGACACATCGCCGCCGAGTCGCGCGATTTCGCGCACCAGCGATGAAGAAATGAAGCTGTACTGTTCCGCTGGCGTCAGAAATAACGTTTCTACGTGCGGAATCAAGTGGCGGTTCATGCTGGCAAGCTGGAACTCGTACTCGAAATCGGACACCGCACGCAGACCGCGAATGATCACACCGGCTCCGATCTGGTCGACAAAGTCGGCGAGCAGGGTGTCAAACCCGCGTATCTCGACATTGGGAAACTGATCCATGGCCCGATGCGCCAGCTCAATCCGCTGCTTGAGCGGAAACGAAGGACTTTTCACCGGACTCTCGGCAATCGCCACCACCAGCTTTTCGAACAGCGGAGCTGCGCGCTGAACGAGGTCAATATGGCCGTTGGTCAGAGGATCGAAGGTTCCCGGATAGACGGCGACACGCGGTGAAGAAGGGCGCTTGCTGGAGTTCATCCAAGTGAACCGTACCTGACGATGCCCTAGCTTAACCCAGGCAGCGCCACGTGAGTACCTGTCCACGACCCAGGCAGACATGATTGCGCCGTTTCCAGCGCTCACTGGGCAGCGTGACGGGCCCAGAAATCATCCGAACCCGCGCTTTCGGTTTACACCGGGTTTGCCCGCGGAACGGGCGCTCCACCCCCACTTTGGTCAGCGCTAGAGCGGACCTGACATGCGCCGATAGAGTGCGCCGGTCACCGCTCCGACTTGTGATTCGCGCCAAAGGGTCCAAGGAGAGGGCAGCCGCGGTGGTGCCTCACGCGACGATTCGACATACACCAGCGCAGCGGGCGACAACCAAGGCGACCGTTGCAATGCCTGCAGACTCGGCAACCACAGATCGTCTGCGAACGGCGGATCCAAAAACACGACGTCAAAAGGTCGTGCCGGGGCCTGCAACCAGCTCAGCGCAGAGCCCTGCACCACCTCGGCGACGACCTTGAGTCGGTCCAGATTGGCGCGCAGCGCAGCAACCAGGACAGCGTCGCGTTCCACGAATACGACTTCGCCTGCGCCGCGAGACAGCGCTTCGATGCCCAGCGCCCCAGTGCCGGCAAATAGATCCAGACAACGCGCGCCCTCGATCCAGGGCATCAGCCAGTTGAACAGCGTTTCACGCAGGCGATCGGGCGTCGGACGCAGCCCCGCCGCGTTAGACACTTCGAGCTTGGAACCACGCAGGCGACCGCCAATAATGCGAATGCGGCCCGGTGTCGGCAATGCGGCCTGCTTCACTCCTCGGTGAGCACCTGGCAGGTGAGCAAGTCTTCGTCATCGATCACCCAGGCGTCGCTATCAGCGCATAAGGACACGCCCTCAACGACGCATTCATCGCCATCTTCATCTACCAGCTTCACATCGTAGTCGTCACACGGAATGCCATGCAGCTTGAAGGACTCTTCGCCTGCGATGACGTGCTCACCCAGCTGATCCGGCCCCCATTTCTCGTCCTCGGTCGAGGAAAGATACATTTCGTGAATGTCCCAGCTCGAGTCATTCTGGACGGTGACTACAGAGTCGTACTTCCCCGCGGATACCGAACTCGCCCAAATCAACACCAGCAAAATTGCGTATTTGAGTCTCATCGCGCGCCCCTTGATTGATGACGCCTGATTATAGGCGCATGCATAGGGCGGCTGTGAACACAACAATCGCAAACACTTTGGTCTGACCGGGGCGGCGGCCGGAGCCAACTCGATGCCGTGCTCGCACAACGGATGCTGCGCGCCGCTCTGGCATACTGCGCTCCGAATTGTTTGAGCTCCGACCACGCATGTTCAAGTTCTGGAAGAAAAAACCGGAGGCGCTCGTCGAATCGTTGGCGCCGGCGCTTGACGAAGCAGTGTCGCCACTCGCGGTGAGCACGGCAGCAACATCAGCCAGCCTGCCCCAAGGCCAGGCTGTTGAGACTCGCGGCTGGCGTGACCGGTTACGCGCCAGCGCGCTTGGGCGCAGCGTCAGCGCGTTGTTCTCAGGCAATCCAAAACTGGGGGAGGAATTGCTCGATGAACTCGAGACCACGCTACTCGCATCGGACGTAGGCGTGGCGGCGACAGCGCTGCTGATTGACGATCTGCGCAAGCGCATGCAGGCGCGTGAATTCGCCGATGCCAACGCCATGCTCGCGCATCTACGCACACAGATGATCGCGATTCTGCGGCCAGTTGAGCGAGCGCTGGAAATTCCTGACCAGCAGCGCCCTTTTGTGATGCTAGTGGTTGGCGTCAACGGCGTCGGCAAGACGACCAGTATCGGCAAGCTTGCGAAGTGGATGAAACTTGAGCGCTTGAACGTAATGCTGGCTGCAGGGGACACATTTCGTGCTGCTGCGGTCGAACAGCTCAAAACCTGGGGTGAGCGCAACGATGTACCCGTAGTGGCGCAGAGTTCGGGCGCCGACTCCGCCTCAGTGATCTTCGATGCTTTGCAGGCTGCGCGTGCGCGCGGCGTTGATGTATTGATCGCAGATACCGCCGGGCGACTGCATACCCAGACCGGGTTAATGGACGAACTTGCCAAGATCAAGCGTGTGCTGGGCAAGCTCGACCCGAGTGCGCCGCACGAGACACTGCTGGTGATCGACGGGAACACCGGGCAGAACGCGATCTCGCAAACCCGGATGTTCAATCAAGCGGTAGGGCTTACCGGCCTGATTGTCACCAAGCTCGATGGCACCGCGAAGGGTGGCGTGGTGTTCGCATTGGCGCGCGAGTTCAATATGCCGATCCGGTTTATCGGTGTCGGCGAGGGCATTCTGGATTTGCGCAGCTTCGACGCTGAGGAATTCGTCGACGGGCTGCTGCCCGCCGTCATCAGTGGCTGCTGACCGCCTATGCGTGTGCACCGAGCCTGGCGTTTTCTGCTGATCATTCTGGCGCTCGGCGCAAGTTTGCTGGCGTTTGGACTGTGGCGCCTGTCGCGTGACGACGAACGCCTCACGCGCTGGCTGACGGACTCGGTCCAAGCGGCCACTGGCCTGCAAATGAGCGTGCAGGGCACGGGCCGTTTCGGTTTCTGGCCACGACTATCGATTGCGCTGGCAGGCGTGCAGCTGCGCTCGATCGGCGATGCCGGCAGCCCGGTTCGAATCGGATCGATGCGCGTACAAGTGCCCTGGTCCAGTGTTTTTGGCCGCGAACTGCGGATCAGCGCGATCGTCATGAATGACGTGGTGCTCGATGCGGTCGCGATCAACGCGTGGCTGGCACGTCGACGCGACATCGGCCCGATGCCGGCGTTGCGCTGGCCGCAGTTGGACGCATCGTTGAGCATTCACCGACTGCGCTATCGGGCGCCGGACGCGCGGGGTTTAGCGGTTGACACCTTTGTGCTGGACGAGTTGCAGCTGGATCGCTGGCAAATCGACCAACCTGCCGTGCTCGATGCCTCGTTCGTGCTGACTGCGCTCGGACCGCAAGCTTTTCAATTGCAGGTGCAATGCACACCGCGACAATCCGGCACCAGTATCGCGATCGAACCGTGTGCGGCTACGTTGCAAAGCGGCGAAAATGATGCACTGGCGCTGCGCGGCTATCTGCGTCACGACGACGTCGCGCGCGTTGAATCGCAACTTCGCATCGAGGCACTGCAGCTCCCGCGCTGGATCAATCTTGCGCCTATTCGGACCCAGCCCAAACCCGTGGATCTAGCTCTGCGTATGGTCGGCTCAGTCGCGGGGCCGCTAAAGGCCAGGCTCGGCGGAAATCTCTCGGGAATCGGGGTCGAGACGGATGTAGTGCTGCCGTACGGCTGGATCGACCAGATCCGCGCTGGCGAATGGAACGCGCTGGCCGAACGCACCACCGGTTTCGCGCGCGTCGATCACTTGCGTGCTGCCGATGTTGCGACTGCGGGCAATCGCAAAGGATCTATTGAGACCGGCGTGATTGAACTGGACGACATCGAGTGGCGCAATGACACTGCCGCCGAGTCCTCGCTTTCCTCGGTCGTACCGACAAATCAAGCACAGCCAGTTCAACGCAGATGACGCCGGCGTTCGCGACGCGTTTGCTCGATTGGTTCGCAGTGCATGGTCGCCACGATCTGCCGTGGCAACGTCCACGCTCGGCGTATCGGGTCTGGGTCAGCGAGATCATGCTGCAACAGACCCAGGTAGCCACCGTCGTCGGCTACTTCGACCGTTTCATGCTCGTGTTTCCTGATCTGCCAGCGCTGGCCCAGGCGCCACTTGATGCTGTGCTTGCGCATTGGGCTGGCCTGGGTTACTACAGTCGCGCGCGCAACTTGCAGCGTGCTGCGACGATCTGTGCGCTCGAGCATGGCGGACAGCTGCCGCGCAGCATGCAGGCCCTGTGCGCATTGCCCGGTATCGGCCGTTCCACCGCCGCTGCGATCCTGTCGCAGGCCCATGCCGAGCGCGTGGCAATTCTCGACGGCAATGTCAAACGGGTGCTGAGCCGACATGCCGGCATCCAAGGATATCCCGGACTGCCGGCGATCGAACGTCAGCTCTGGCAAGAAGCTGAAGCCAGGCTTCCTGTCGCGCGCGATTCCGCGCGCATGCCCGATTACACCCAGGCACTGATGGACCTGGGCGCCAGCCTGTGCGCGCGCAGCAAGCCGCGCTGTAGCCAATGCCCAGTGCGCGCTGACTGCGTTGCCCATCGCGAACAGCGCACTGCCGAATTGCCGACGCGTAAACCTGCACGCACAGTGCCGTCAAAATCTGTACAGCTGCTTATTGCCATCAACGGTGAGGGTCGCGTTCTGCTGCATCGGCGCGCCCCGGTCGGCATTTGGGGCGGCCTGTGGAGTCTGCCGGAATTGGCGCCGATGACCGCCATTGATGCATCCGCGCCGGAGGCCAACGGCGAAGTTGCCGCGCCAGCAGGGTGTTTGATCAGCGGCGTGGACTGCGGACCGCTGCGCGCCCTACCCGTTGTGCAGCATCGATTTACCCACTTCCTGCTGCATATTCACACTTTCATTGGTGCGGCGGAAATCGTTTTGGATCGCGCCAGCGAGATCAGCGACCTTGCCTGGGCCGCGCCAGCCGAAATGGACCGTTTCGGCATGCCATCGCCAATTCGCAGGCTGCTGGATCAACATGCGACTTGCTTGTGGGAGCGGCTGAGCCGCGAAGCTCTTGCTGAGCAAAAGCTTCGCGGCTCAGCCGGTCCTACAAAAAAGTTTCGCAGTTGAAGCCGCTGCCACAGACAAGCCGCTCCCGCACCCAGCTTGCTTCGCCTCGCGGGCGCTGCGTCACTCGTCAATCAGTTTGTACAGAGCGTTTTTCGGCGCGCCGGAGATTTCAGCTGCCAGTCGCACGGCCCGGCTTGGCGGCAACTCGTCCTTGAGCAGATCGAGGATGCGGCGGCCTTCGAGCAGGCGCCGCGCATCGACATCGAGGTTCGCGGCACCGGAAACGATCACCACGAACTCACCCAGCTGCTGGTCGCTATCGTCGCGGATGCGCTGCAGCACGTCGGCCAGCGCCCCGCGAAGGATGGTTTCAAAGGTCTTGGTCAGTTCGCGCGCGACGACCGCCTCTCGATCCGCGCCGAACACGTGCACCATATCTTCGAGCGACTCCAGTATTCGATGCCGGGCCTCATAGAACACCAGAGTGCGAGGATCTTGCGCCAATGCGTCCAGAACTCCGCGTCGCGCGGCACGCTTGTTGGGCAGGAAACCTTCAAAACTGAAGCGATCGGTAGCCAGCCCAGCTACGGACAGGGCAGCAACCAGCGCGCTCGGGCCCGGGATCGGCACCACGCGCACGCCAGCCTTGACCGCAGCCTGCACCAGTCGGAATCCAGGATCACTGACCAGGGGCGTCCCGGCGTCAGAAATCAAAGCGATCGACTCACCCAGGCGCATCTGTGCGACCAGGCCCGCGCAGGCTTCGGCTTCGTTGTGGTCGTGCAGTGCCACGCGCTTGCCGACGGCGCCGATACTGTTGAGCAAAGGCGCGCTGTGACGTGTGTCCTCGCAGGCAATCACCGACACCTTGCGCAAGGTGTCGACGGCGCGCGCGCTGAAGTCATCGCGATGACCGATCGGGGTTGCGACGACGTAAAGACAACCGGCGTCAGGGCTTCGGGGATTGGACATGGGTTTCGCTATCATCGCCGGCATCGATTCGAATTGCGAGTTCATCATGCAAAGCCTGTTGCGCACACGTTGGATACACCTGACCTGGTTGCCGCTGGTCGCGGTGGTGTTGATTGCTGGCTGCGTCAGCGCGCCACAAAAACCCGAGCCCGCAGCCGCACAGTCTGCCGAATCTGCGATGGCCCAGGGTGATCTGGTATTTGCGGCACAAGAATACGAACGCCTGGCCAAGACCAAACGCACGCTGCGCGAGCACTACATCCTGCTGGCTGCAGAAGCCTGGCGTGATCAAGGCGAGTTCGGCGAAGTTCGACGCGTACTGACCGACATCAAACGCGTACGACTCAGCGCCGAACAGAACGTACAGCTCGACTTGCTGTTGGCCGAGGCATTGCTTCTGGACGGCGAGTTCGATCAGGCCGATGTTTTGCTGACCATACCGGAGGGAAACATAAAAGAGTCCGACCGCACCCGCTTCCTCGAATTGCGGGCGAAAGCTTTGGCCGGTAGTGGGCGCACCATCGATGCGCTCAATGAGCGCCACAAGCTACATGCTTTACTACCCAATGCCGAACGAAGCGACAACGAAGCTGCAGTCGTTGCGCTGCTCAGCGGCGCCAAGCCGGATCTGCTGCATACCGAGCTGAAATCACTTGATGCGTCTGATCCGCGGCGGCCATGGCTGGAAAAATCATTGCGTGCCCGTTCGCTGTTCCCGGCACGCGCCACGCTGCGCGCAAGTCGTTCGGTCGGCGCGTGGCAAACCGACAGCGAAGGTCAGGCCCATGCGGAAGGATTTCTCGACCCCGGAAAAATTGCACTGCTGTTGCCGCTCTCCGGCGAATTCGCCTCGGCAGGCAAGGCGGTTCGCGATGGTTTTTTCACCGCATGGTTCGCAGCGCGGAGTACGCCACAGCAGGAGGTTCGCGTCTACGACAGCGGCGGCGATCGTGCCAGCCTTTTGCTGGCGCTCGAAGCTGCAGTGCGCGGGGGCGCCAGCACCCTGGTCGGGCCGCTCGAACGTGGACAGGTCGAAGCGCTGTTCACCAATCTCCCGGAAGATTTGCGCGTGCTCGCGCTCAATCATCCGGACATGAATCCAGTCCCGCCCCGCGGCCAGTTTCAGTTTGGACTGTCGCCGGAGGAAGAGGCTACCCTTGCGGCCGAGCGCCTCATCGACAGCGGCGTGCGCCGCAGCGTTGTTATGGTCTCTCAAGAAGACTGGGCCGAACGTGCCGGCAAAGCCTTCAGCGCGCAATTCATCGCGCTTGGCGGCAGCGTGCTCGGCGAACGCGCGATCGCACCTGCCGCGATCAAATTCATCGATGAACTGGATGCTTTGTTGGGTAAACCGAATTTCGAATTGCAACCTGCGCCCGAACCGACGCTGGACGCCCTGGGCAACGCCGTGCCCGCAGCCAAACCGCGGCTGCTGCAAACATTCCGTGCCGATGCGCCGGAGGCGATGTTTGTCGCCATACGCAGTGCGCATGGTCGCATGCTGATGCCGCAGCTGCGCGTGCGCGGCCAGGACAATCTGATTGTATTGGCCACGTCGCACATCGCGACCGCCAGCAACGGCGTCAATGCCGACCGCGATCTGGAGGGCATCAGTTTTCTCGACGCACCGTTTCTGTATGACAGCGCCGCCGCAGTCGGCCTCAGCCGCAGCCAGTTGGGCACGCAAATTCCGTCAGCGGGATCCAGTGCACGGCTGTTCGCGTTTGGCATCGACGCCTGCCGCTTGCTGCCCTACCTGGATTACCTGAGCCGGAACGAAGGTACCTATTTGGAGGGCGCCACTGGTCAACTGTTGATCGACGTGTTCGGTCGTGTGCGGCGCCTGCCCGGCGGCTATCGCTTCCGCAATGGGCTGCCGGTGTTGTCCGCGGAGCTGATAGCGGCTTCCGGTGTACGCGCGGAGCCAGCACTAGTCGCGCCCGAACCTGCAGCTGCGCAATGACCCGATGACGCAGCGCCGCGCTACCGGCAGTGCTTTTGAAGTCGCCGCGGAAACCCACGCACAGGCGCATGGCCTGGTGACGCTGGACCGCAATGTCAGCTGCCGGTTTGGCGAAATCGACCTGGTGCTGCGCGATCGCGACATCGTCGTCTTCGCCGAGGTGCGCTATCGCAGCGCTCAACGCTTTGGCGGTGCGCTGGCTTCGGTGGATGTGCGCAAGCAGCGCCGCATGATTGCGGCAGCGCAGTTTTATCTGCAGTCGCGCAGAGCATTGTCGCGAGCGCCCTGCCGGTTCGATGTATTCGCGATCGAGGGCGATATTGCCGAGCCGAAGATCGAATGGATTCGCGATGCGTTCCGGGTGGAATCATGACGCCGCGCGCAGCCCTGCCGCAGTCGCTAGTGGACACGCTGTCGCGACTATTGCCGCGCGGCGGCTTTACCGTGGAGTATGCCGATCTGCTGAGTTACGGATACGACAACTCGCGCCTTGAAGCGATGGCGCAGGGCGTGGTCTGGGCGCGCAGCGAAATCGATGTCATCGCCATCGTGCGTGCCTGCCGCGAACATCGTGTGCCGTTGATCGCGCGCGGCCAGGGCACCAATACCACGGGCGCAACGGTTCCCGTGCATGGCGGCATCGTGCTCAGCCTTGAACGCATGAACCGCATTCTCGAGATCGATCCGGACAATCGTGCTGCCGTGGTTGAACCCGGTGTGCTCAATGGCGATCTGCAGGAAGCTTTGAAGCAGCATGGTCTGTTCTGGCCACCCGATCCCACCAGCGCCGCATTCTCATCGATCGGCGGCAACCTTGCCTGCAATGCCGGCGGGCCGCGCGCGGTGAAGTACGGCGCCTGCCGCGACAACGTGTTGGCACTGAATGCCGTAGCCGGAACCGGCGAGCTGTTGATTTGCGGCGCTCGCACCACGAAGGGTGCCACGGGTTACGATCTGACGCGTTTCCTGGTGGGCTCCGAAGGCACACTCGCAGTGATCACCCAAGCTACGCTAAAGCTCACGCCGCTGCCCGAAACGGTGCGCACATTGCGCGCATTGTATTCAGACGTATCCAGCGCGGCGCAAGCAGTCGCGCGCTTGATGCGGCAGCCGGCGACGCCCTGCGCGCTGGAATTCATGGATGCAGAGGCGCTGCGCCTGGCGCGCGACATCGGCGGCGCCGCCATTCCGCCCGCTGGCGCGCTGCTGATGATCGAAGTCGATGGCAGCGAGGCATCAATCCACTCGGCAGTGGATGCAGTGACACGCGCCGCCAGCGGCGATGGCCTGCTCGCGCTGGACAGCGCTGGCGATGCGGCCGAAGTACAAAAGCTCTGGGCCGCGCGCAAGGCGTTGTCGCCTGCTCTGCGCAGCATCGCACCGAAAAAAATAAATGAAGACGTGGTGGTCCCGGTATCACGCCTGCCCGACCTGGTCGTCGCAGTCGCCGATATTTCTCGGCGCTCCGGCATTCCCATTGTCACCTTTGGCCATGCCGGCAATGGCAACCTGCACGTCAATCTGATGTTCGACCCCGAGCAACCCATGCAGGCGACAATGGCGCCGCGTGCACTGGCAGAAGTTTTCGACCGCGTCATCGCGCTCGGCGGAACACTCAGCGGCGAGCACGGCATTGGCATCACCAAACGTCAGTTCATGTCCAAAGCCATCAGCCCGCAAACGTTGGCGATGATGCACGCCATCAAGGCCCAGTTCGACCCGGACGGCATCATGAATCCGGGCAAGTTGTTGCCTTGAGTGTTTGATCCCAGATTGCTGGCACTCACAGTGGAGGGTGTTTGATGCCGACTCAGCACATCCGCAATGTTGATGATGATCTTGCACAGTCATTACGCGAACTCGCTGCAAGCAATTCCCTCAGCATGGAGCCAGAGGTTTGCGCACTGCTCGCCGATGCGTTTGCCAGACGGCGCCGACGCAGCTTGGTGGAAGTACTCGCGACCAGGCCAATCCCAGGAAAGGAGAGCGACTTCGAGCGCGCCGGCCGGTACGCGGGCGACAGGGTCCCGCGTCGACCCGATTGATTTACAAGGGTTTGTGTCGAAGCCTGCGGCGAAAGTGCTTGACATTCCCCCCCCCATAAAACAAGAATGCCGGCCCCCTCGTGGCTATGTAGCTCAGCCGGTTAGAGCACGGCACTCATAATGCCGGGGTCGGTGGTTCGAGCCCACCCATAGCCACCACTACGCGACCGTCAGCGCTGCGTCGAATGAATCAGCGACGCGCGAATTTCCTGATGAATGCGTGCACTTCGGGATATACCTTCTCGCGCCAGCGCCGGCCGGAGAACACGCCGTAGTGTCCGGCACCGGCAGCGACGTAGTGTTGACGCCGTTTCGCGGCAATGCCTGTGCACAGCGAATGCGCGGCCTCGGTCTGGCCGCTGCCGGAAATATCGTCAAGCTCGCCTTCGATGCTGAGCAGGGCGGTGGTTCGGATATCCTGTGGCCGCACCAGTTCACCGTCGACGGTCCAGGTGCCATTGGACAACTGGAATTCCTGAAACACACTGCGAATGGTGTCGAGATAGAAATCAGCGTCCATGTCGAGCACGGCGTTGTATTCGTCGTAGAAGGCGACATGCGCGGCCGCGTCTTCCTTGTCGCCGCGAACCAGATCGAGAAAGAAATCCCAGTGCGCCTTCAAGTGCCGGCTGGGGTTCATTGCAACAAAGCCGCTGTGCTGCAGGAATCCCGGATAGACGCGGCGACCGGAGCCCGGATAGCTGACTGGCACGGTGTAGATGACACTGGACTCAAACCACTCGAATGGCCGCTGCGTGGCCAAAGAGTTGACCGAGGTCGGGCTCCGCCGCGCGTCGATCGGCCCGCCCATCATGGTCATCGTTGCCGGGGTCTTTTCGCCACGCGAAGCCATCAGCGAGATGGCGCCAAGCACTGGCACGGTGGGCTGGCAAACGGAAATCACATGCAGGTTCTGGGCGCCGAGATGGCGAATGAATTCCTCGATGTAGCGCACGTAATCGGACAGACCGAAACGTCCCTGCTCCAGCGGCACCATGCGCGCGTCGATCCAGTCGGTGACGTAAACCTTGTGTTCCGGGAGCAGCGTGCGCACGGTGTCGCGCAGCAGTGTGGAGTGATGTCCCGACAGCGGCGCGCAGATCAACACCACCGGATCAGTGTTCAGACGATCGATGGTCGCAGCGTCGTCGGCAAAGCGGTCGAATCGAATCAGCTTGCAAAACGGTTTTTCCAGCTCCGTCCGCTGCCGCACCAGAATGTCGCGACCATACGCGGTCACCGAATCAATTCCGAACACGGGCTTCTCGTAGTGCTTGCCGAGCCGGTAGACCAGTTCCATCCCCGCAGCCATACGCGTTGCGCCCGGCCATAGCCAAAACGGATTGGCCGGGTTGGCAAAAGCCTTGGCAAAGGTTCCGGCCGCAGCCGTCATCGGCGCCGCCAGCACGCGTTGCATTTCGACCATCTGATAGAGCACGCATCACCCCGAATCATCGAGATCGCGAAGTCGCTCACGACCGGAGCCCGATTCTGGCCCTATTCCGCACCTGCTGCAATGCACCATGGGGCGTGGCATGATGGTTTGCCTGCGCCCGGAAAATGGCGTGAAGCCCGGTTTATCCAATTGATGCGTGGCCGGGCCGCGGATTGAATCGCGGCTCCGCCACCAACGATGCAGCTTTTAGTGAAGGTCTGAACAAGTCGCGACGTCGTCTTCGCCACACCGCTTATTGCTTGCCAAACCCCCGCTCTCAATAACGGAGCTGGTCAACCTGCGGTTTTTCGTCCCCTGACTCAGGGGTCTATCGCGGCTCCGGACTTGTTCAGAGGTCCCTTGGCACTACATAACCAGATCCTTCAACGGCCGCGTTTCATCCGCCAAGTCCGCCTCAGCCACGGTGCGCTGATCCGTCACCAGCTTCTTTGCCACATTGAAATCAGCGACACGATTGACCGAATCGGCGGCGATCACACGACCCTGCTGAAGATAGAAGATCATGAAAGCGCGGGACTGCGGAACACCGCGAATGACCGCCGCATCATGACCGGCAGACAGCCCCACCATCTGCAGTTTCAGATCGTACTGGTCCGACCAGAACCAAGGCGCCTGCAATGCTGGCTCAGGATTCCCGACAATGAGCTGCGCCGCAACGCGCGCCTGCTCGATCGCATTCGGCACGGATTCGATACGCACGTGTAGTTCGCTGCCGGATCGCCAACTGCGCGCGCAGTCACCAATGGCGAACACGCGCGGGTCGTCGGTGCGGCCAAACGCATCGGTGAGCACGCCCTGATCCGCGCGTAGTCCGCCGGCCGCCGCAAGCTCGTCGGCCGCTTGCATTCCGACGCCGACCAGCACCAGGTCGGCCGCAATGCGCTCGTCACCACACAGCACAGCACTCACCTTTGTGTCGACGCCTTCGAACCCGCGCACACTTGCGTCAAAAATCAAACGCACTCCTGCCGCGCGGTGCGCCGCGGCGTAGAAATCCGACATGGGCGCTGAAGTCACACGCGACAACAGTCGCGGCGCTGCCTCGAGTACGCAAACCTGCAAGCCGTGTTGGATCGCCAGCGCGGCCACCTCAAGACCAACGAAACCGCCGCCGACAACGACCAGCCGATGCCCCGCCTTGAATTGCGCGCGCATCGCTACTGCGTCGTCGAGCGTGCGCAAGCTGTGCACGCCTTGCAGATCGCCGCCGCGCAGTAGCAGCTGGCGCGCGCTGCCGCCGGTGGCGAGCACCAGTGTCTGGTACTCCAGCGTATCGCCACCCGTCAACGCGACGCGATGATTGTCCCGGTCGATCGCGCTGGCTTGGACCCCCAGCCGCAAGTTGATGCCACTTTTCTCGTACGACAGCGCGGGCTTTATCGCCAGCGTCTCCGCCGCCGCGTCATTGGCGATGAACTGCTTGGACAATGGCGGCCGTCGATAGGGCGCCCAGTGTTCGCGCCCAATCAGCTCGACCGCGCCTGCGTAACCTGCTGCGCGCAGCGCGAAGGCGACTTCACAGCCGGCCTGGCCGGCACCGATAATGACCACGCCGGGGATTTTATTGGAATCGTTGGTCATCGAGAGCGTGCCAAATGCGCTGAGCAAAGGCGGCCATTGTAGCGTCGCGTCGAAGCTGGAAGCCGCACTCGCATTGTCTGGAGTGCGGAAGCTTGCTGCCGCGCTCCTGCGCTTGAATTTCCCGGTTTTCGATGCAAGTCAGCGGGAGCCAGCGCCCGCACTCCGCGGGCGAGGCTGTTCGCCAACCAACTCGACTATTGCTGCATGCTGATTTGTTGCGTCGACGCGGGCGTGCTCAACTGTTGCGTGCGTTGCACCATGTCAAGAAACTGGTGGCGATAGCCACGTTCATCATCGCGCAGACCGCGACGTGCCAAACGCAGCACATCCGAATATGCAAATCCAGACATGTTGCTGCCGCCACGCAGCAGATCAGCATAGGCAGCCACGGCCGCGGCAAAAGCCAGTCGATCGCTGCTTTCGGCGCGGATCTGGCTGCTCAGCATGGGTTTGTCAATCAGGATGCTGGTTTCCGATTCAGGTAGCTTGTAGCGCAACTTCAACCAGGCTAACTCACCGCTCGCATCCACCGCCAGCGGCTGGGTCTTGGCATAGCGCAGCGCATCGCTGGCATCGGCGCCACTGCCAACCAGGGTGAGCTCGTAAATCGCTGTCACGTCGTGACCGGCACCGATTTCGCCTGCATCGATCTTGTCGTTGTTGAAGTCCTCGCGCCGCAGCACGCGGTTCTCGTAACCGATCAGGCGATACTCACTGACCACTGCCGGATTGAACTCGACCTGGATTTTCACGTCCTTGGCAATCGTCAGCAGGGTCGAACCTAGCTCTTCGACCAGCACTTTGCGCGCCTCCTGCAGCGAGTCAATGTAGGCGTGGTTGCCATTGCCGACATCAGCCAACTGCTCGGCGATTTCATCCTGGTAGTTGCCCTGACCGAAGCCCAAAGTTGTCAACGCAATGCCGGATTTGCGCTTGCCTGCAATCAGCGTCTTGAGTGCGTCAACACTCACGGTGCCGACATTGAAGTCGCCGTCGGTGGCCAGGATGACGCGATTGATGCCGCCAGGAATCAAGTTCTGCTCAGCCATCTGATAGGCCAATTCGATACCTGCCGCACCATTGGTCGAGCCGCCGGCACTCATTGCGTCGAAAGCCGCGGAGATGACCTCGCGCTGATCACCCGGCGTGGGCGCCAACACCAATCCTGCAGCGCCGGCGTAGACCACGATCGAGACGCGGTCCTGCGCCCGCAGTTCGGGCAGCATCTGCTTGAATGCAGCTTTCAGCAGATCTATTTTGTCCGGCGATTGCATTGACCCGGAAGTATCGATCAGGAACACGATATTCGATGCTGGCGTTTTTACTTTGGGCACTTCATACCCCTTGATGCCAATCTGCATCAGCACATGCTTGCTGTTCCAGGGCGCTGGCGCCAGCTCGGTCGAGACGCTGAAGGGCGTGTCCAGACTCGCCGGCGGCTGATAGCCGTAGTCGAAATAATTGATGAGTTCCTCGGCACGTACCGCATCCGAAGGCGGTAACTGCCCCTGTTCGATCATGCGGCGCACGTTGCTGTAGCTGCCCGTGTCAACGTCGATGGAGAAAGTCGACACCGGCACTTCGGCTACGCGCATGACGGCGTTGTCGACCAGGTCCGCATAGCCTTCGCGATTGAACGGCTCGCTGTATTGCTTCGACCCTATCGGCGGCGATGGTGGTGGCGGTGACGCAAGCGCAGTCTCAGGGTTGGATGCAGGCGACGACTCAGCCGCCCGTCGAGCGAGTTTGGCGGCAGGGCGAGAGTCCTGGGCTACGTAGGGCTGGTCGTCTCCCCCAGGTTGCACCATTCCCGCTGCGGCCGCCGCATCGCCAGCGCGTTCCTCTTCGACGTCGACACGACGGATACGCGCTCCACTGAGTTCCATGCGCTCCAACAGCTGGGTGTCAGCCTTGCGCCCGGTCTGGGCCGAAATAGTTTGCGACTGCTGCGCATCCTTGTCGGACTCAGCAAGCTCGGCCTCGGGCGCGGTGTGGCATCCGGTCACGGGCAGGGTAAGCGCCAACAAGATGGCGGAACCAAGACTCAAACGATTCATCGCAACACTCCTCGGTTTGGGGGTGAGAGATGAAACGCGAATCTGGCAATTGGGGGTTAAGCCGAATGGTACGGAGCCGTGCCATTGGCTCCAGTCGCCAATGCAATGTCGCGTCGCGTCGCGTCGAAATTGTTTAAATGAACTAGAGACTCAACTGGCACGCCGCCGCAGATAGTTGACCAGGTCGATGCGGGTGATCAAACCCAGAAAATGCGTTCCCTCCATCACGATGGCGACATGACCGCGATCGAATACCGGCAACAGGGCCTCGATTGGTGCCTTGACGTCCATCAGATCGAGCCGGCTGACCATCGCAGTGGACACCGGATCGCGGAAGCGCTCTTCAACACCATAGACGTGCAACAACACGTCCGACTCATCGATCATGCCGACTATTTTTTCGCCATCCATCACCGGCAATTGCGACACGTCATAGAGTTTCATGCGCTGGTAGGCGACGGTGAGCAAGTCCTGCGGGCCGACCACAACGGTATCGCGCTGCGAATACGGACGCACGATCAAGTCGCGCAAATCGCCGGTGCTTTCGCGCTTGATAAACCCGTTGTCCAGCATCCAGTAGTCGTTGTACATCTTTGACAGATACTTATTGCCAGTGTCACAGACAAAGGCCACCACGCGCTTCTTCGTTGTTTGCTCGCGACAATACTTGAGGGCGGCGGCAAGGATCGTCCCGCTTGATGAGCCACCGAGAATGCCCTCGGTGCGCAGCAGTTCGCGACCCGCGGCAAAACTCTCGGCGTCACTGATTGCATAGGCCTTCTTGACCCGCGAAAAATCCGAAATCGGCGGCAGAAAATCCTCGCCAATGCCCTCGACCAGCCACGAGCTACTCTTGGTCGAGAGCACGCCTTCGTTGATGTATTGCGCCAGAATCGAACCGACCGGATCGGCGATCACCAGCTCAACTTGTGGCGCCTCACGCGCGAAGTACCTGGACAGACCCGTCATCGTGCCGGAGCTGCCCACGCCAAAGATAATGGCGTCCAACCGTCGATCCATTTGTTCGTGGATCTCGGGACCGGTGACTTCTTCGTGCGCCTTGGGATTGTTGGGATTGCCAAACTGGTTGATGAAGTAGGCACCCGGCGTATCGCTCGCAATCTGGGCAGCGAGATCCTGGTAATACTGCGGGTGGCCTTTGGCGACGTCAGAGCGCGTGAGCACTACTTCGGCGCCCATCGCCTTCAGGTTGAAAATCTTTTCGCGACTCATCTTGTCGGGAACAACCAACAGCAGCCGGTAGCCCTTTTGCTGCGCCACCAGCGCCAGACCAAGCCCCGTATTGCCAGCCGTGCCTTCGACCAGGGTGTCACCGGGCTTGATGTGTCCATCGCGCTCGGCAGCTTCGATCATCATCAGGCCGATGCGATCCTTGATCGAACCGCCCGGGTTCGCGTTTTCCAGCTTGAGATACAACTCGCAAACGCCAGTATCCAGGCGTTGCACCTTGAGCATCGGCGTGTTGCCAATCAACTCGAGCACGCTTTGGTGAATCGCCATGTCAGTCCCTTCGCCTATGCAGCAAGGGCGCGATTGTAGAGCGGGCTCAGCCCGCGATGGCAATAAACCGGACGGGCGCAGTGCAGACCTTGATCCGGCAATTCGTGCGAATGGGATTTGTTCCAGGCCGTATGGGTGCGGCGGTTCAAAGTGGGCAAAAGCCCAATTAGCGCGCGCGCTGGCCCAGTAAGCATATACAGACGTGCCGCGGCATTGCCGCGGCACGTCGACCCATCATGGTCAGGCGCTGGCTTGGCGCGCTTCCCAGATGTGGGTGAGCTTGTCTTTGGCCCAGAGCTTTTCCTTCTTCAGCTTGACGAGCGTGACATCGTCAATCGGGAGGACGCCAAACTCGGCGTCTCGAACCTGTCTGTCGAGTTCGCGGTGCTTGAGGTAGAGCGAACGAAACTCTGCGCTCTGTCCCATCATAACTTCGACTTCTTTCTGCTGGTTTTCAAACATCAGCCGACCTCCAGGGTAATAAGAGGCGCAGCGACGCGCCAGATGCAAATAGCATCAGCGTGGGTGCGCGGTGCAACAGGGGAATGCTTGACTCGGGATTTGCCGCCTGCCACCCGCACCGGCAACAACTGCCGTGGAGTGGCGAAATGATGTGCGTCGGCGCTTCTCATGATCAAGGCTCAGCCAAGCGGGAAGCCGGTTCGGATCGCAGAATCTTGATAGCCGGAACACCGTTCCGGAACCGGGTCGCTGGTGACGTTGACGCTACTCCGATCATGTCCGCTCGGCAACGGCAGAAACGTCATTGGGCGACAAAAACGCAACCGAAACCTAAGCCCGGTGCGAAAGGCGCCAGGACAGCGTTCCTGCCCTGCTGACCGTCTGCAACCCAGGTACCACCCCGGGTCTCAAGTGACGCCGTCGGGCCCCGACCTATTGAGCGCCGATCAAAATCACCTCCACGCGCCGATTTCGCCCCCTGCCCGCTTCACTATCGTTGGTCACCACCGGCACGTCGGCACCGCGTCCGAGTGCGATGATGCGGCCGGTATCGACGCCACGATCGATCAGTGCCTGTTTTAGGGCTTCGGCTCTTTTCTGCGACAGCACCTGGTTCATATTGGCACTGCCACGGGAATCAGTATGGCCTTCGATACGAATCTGGCGCGAGGTGTCCTGATTTACGAAATCGATCACCGCATCCAGATTTTTCATCGCTTCCGAGCGCATGTCCGACTGGCCAGGCGCGAATACCGATTCGCCCAGGGTCATCACCAACCCTCGACTCTCCTGCTTGGCCTTGAGCGACTGCATCTGTACCCGCAGACTGTCGGCCGCGGCCATCGCCAGCTCGGCCTCACGGCGCGCCAGACCCGCTTCGGCTGACTGTGCAGAAGCCACGCGCCGCGCCTGTTCCGCCTCGGCGCGAGCAGACACCGCGTCGGCGGCGCTTTCTGCGCTCGCCGCCTGTGCCAATGTCGCTTCTCGCTGAGCACGCTCCGCGGCTTCGGCCTGGGCCAGCGACTGCAGCCGCAACTTCTCACCCTCCAGCCGGCTCAGCTCCGCTTCGCGGCGGCTGGCTTGCAGCAAAATCTGATCATGCTCGCGTTCCAGTTCAGCCAGACGCCTTTGGGACGCACCGACCTCTGACGCGGCCACGGCGATATCCAGCCGTCGCTCAGCGATATAGGAAAGGTGCTGACGGATGGCTGCGTCCCGAGTGGAGGATTCGCGCAGCGCGCGTATCGCGTCCTGAACACGTGCGATCTCGTTAGGTACCAGGCTGGCGCGTTCGCTATCCAGTAACAACTGATTGAGCTGTGATTCAATTCGCTCCAGCTCCAGATTGCGTTTGGGTGCGGCATGCAATGCGCTGCAAAGTAAGAGGAGCAGCGGCAAGAGGAGCAGCGGCAAGATCGGCGCGAACATTCGTCCGTTCCATTGGCCCGCGGACTGTGCCCTCGAAGCAGGCGAGCGCTCCCTCATCGGGTCCTGCCCTTCAACTTCTCCCGACGGGAGAAGGAAATGGTGAGCGGCCCGCGGCCACGGTTTTTGGGGGGCGTGGCTCATTGTCCACTCCTCCCAAGCAACTCACTACGCAGCGCCTCATTGGCGCGCATCGACTGAGCGACTTCAGCGCGCAAGCGCTCAGCGCGAGCGCGCACCAGGGCGAGATCCGCGTCGGCACGCGCTTCAGCCATTACCCGCAACGCCAGGACAAAATCCTTCTCGAGCATCAGCGCCTGGGCTCTCGCCAGTTTGTCACGGGCGAACTGCAGCTCAACGGGCGCATGTGTTTGCGCATCGGCGGCAACTGCCTGTTCGATGCGACCGGCAGCGTCGGAAAAATCGGCGGTCGGCGGGGGCGTGGTCTGACAACCGGTCAATGCCGCAAGCAGCGGCCATGCAAGCAGTCGAGAACGAGGCTTCACGAAACGTTTTTTCACGAATGGACACCCATACTGGCAAAAGGCAAATGCGACGCGCTATTGTGTGAACCCAAGGCCGCGAATGCAACGACAACTACAAGGCAATTGAAATCATGGACATCGGCTACTTTTTGAAACTGATGGCTGAGAAGGGTGCGTCGGACATGTTTCTGACCACCGGAGCGCCGGTCAACATCAAGGTCGAAGGCAAACTCTATCCACTTGGCAATACCGGATTACCGGGTGGCATGGTCAAGAAAATCGCGTACTCCTTGATGGACGAAGGACTGGTGCCTGCATTCGAGCGCGACCTGGAAGCCAACATGGCGATCGCGGTCAAGGACGCCGGCCGGTTTCGCGTGAACGTGTTCAAGCAACGCGGCGAAGTGGGCATGGTCATCCGCGCGATCAAGAGCGAGATTCCCAGCATCGACGGGCTGAAGCTTCCCGAAGTGCTGAAAGAAATCATTACCGCGCCGCGTGGACTGGTGCTGGTGGTTGGCGCCACCGGCTCCGGCAAGTCGACCTCGCTCGCGGCGATGATCGATTATCGCAACACCAACTCGAGCGGTCATATTCTGACGATTGAGGATCCGATCGAGTTCCTACATCGGCACAAGCGCTCCATCGTCAACCAGCGCGAGGTCGGGCTGGATACGCACAGTTATAGCAATGCGCTGAAGAATGCGATGCGTGAAGCGCCCGACGTGATCCTGATTGGCGAAATCCGCGACATCGACACCATGGAAGCCGCCATTGCGTTCTCGGAAACCGGCCACCTATGCCTGGCCACGCTGCATTCGAACAACGCCGATCAGACCTTGGAACGAATCCTCAATTTCTTCCCCGAGGGCGCCCACAAGAACGTACTGATGAATCTGTCGTTGAATCTCAAAGCCGTGGTTTCGCAGCGTCTGGTGATGGGCAAGGACGGAAAACGCCTGCCCGCGGTCGAGATTCTGATCAACACTCCGATGATTCGCGATCTAATGCGCCGCGGCCAGGTGCATGAGATCAAGGAAGCGATGGACCGCTCGCTGGAAGAAGGCATGCAAACCTTTGATCAGGCGCTGTTCCGGCTCTACAAGGAAGGCAAGGTCGAACTCGAAGAGGCATTGAACAAGGCTGACTCGCGCGATGGATTGGCGCTCAAAATTCGCCTCGCCGAAGGTGGCACCGGCGATACCCACGATCCGTTCGATCCGAACGCGTTCTGATTGCAGTGTGGGTCCGAAAGCTGCTCGAGCCAGAGCCGGCTTGAGTGGGAGCGGCCTGAGTGGGAGCGGCGCAAGCCGCGATTACCGAATCCGACGTGGCCTCTCTGAAGCATCGCGGCTCACGCCGCTCCCACGAATCTGATGGCATCTGGCTACTGGCAGACTACCCTTGCGGCGCGTCGGGCTGGTTTTCCGGCCTCGCCTTTTCAAAAGCAGGCAAGGCCATGCACGTGGCGTGGATGCGACGAATGGTGGGCCACGGTGACAGGTCGATAGTCCAGCGCTGCGCATTGTAGATCTGTGGGACCAGGCAGCAGTCGGCGATCGATGGCACGTCACCCTCGCAGAAGTCGCCGGTGGAAGGACTGTCGATCAAGATCTTCTCAAGGGCGTCGAAACCGAGCGTGATCCAATGCCGAATCCAGCGCTCGCGCTCGATTTGCGGCATGCCGTCCTCGTTCTCCAGATACTTGAGCACACGCGTGTTGTTCAGTGGGTGGATATCGCAGGCAACCAGCTGCGCAAGGCCGCGCGCGCGCGCG
>JAWXCG010000156.1:0-7632 GCA_034440555.1 Pseudomonadota bacterium | reverse complement strand
GACCATGGCCGTTGGCGTTATCCCAGGCGATCAGATCTTCGACCAAAAAGTCGTAACGGTCGACGAAGGTGAGTGCGGCAAGTTGGCCGGCGCCGGCCAGGTCGGTGGCAAATATACGGCGACGATTCGGCCGCGCATTGTTCGACCCCGTCGCCTGATTGCCATGCGATCCACTCCAGTAGACGCGGTTGCCAACGCGCGTGGAACTCTCGATGTCGACTTCGCGCGGCAGGCCGCCGCTGAGATCCGTGAGTCCCAGCGATGCGGTGAAATCAAATCCGGCGAAATGCAGCCCCGACTGACTGCGCGGATACAGTCGCAGCACCTGGTTTTCATCATCGGCCAGCAACATAAAATCGGCGTCAACAGAGCCACCGGTTGACGCATCGCTGGCGCCCGTATGGAAACGTGTCGTGTTCGGATTCAGCGATGCTGCCGATGCGGCATAGTTGATGATGTAGGTGCCGGTATTGTTGCTGCCATCGACCGCACTCACCGTGAGCAGTGTGTAGCCAACGCCGGCAGGAGTGACGCGCAATGTGCGGCCCGATCCCGTGCCTTGCACAGTGATACCCGCTGGCGCAACCACCGCCGCGTTGGAACTCTGCACGCCGACTACCAGCGCATTCACATCGCCATCGGGGTCATTCAGCGTGAACGCTACGCCCAGGGTGGCAGCGGGGTCGGTGGGATCGCCAACCACCGCGCTGAGGGCGCCGGAGCCATTGACCGGAAGGTCGAACAAGTCTGTGGTCGTGGCTTGGTCGACGCTTACGGTAGGTGCACCCACGACGCCTATGCAGGGATCGAACACAACCATGGCGCGCGCGCTTCTGCCGGGGCTTCCAACATCCGTACCGATCACCGATGCGAACGAAGCTTCGGCGTCGGCCAGCGCTGACGTAGCCCACAGCGCAATGTTGTTGACGATTGCGGATGAACTCACCGCTGCGGCTGTGGCGAATCGCGTCGTGTTGGTAACCGCGCTGGTGTAGGTCAGGCGATCGACCAAAAAATCGTTCTGATCAAACAGGTTGATTTCGTCGCTGCCACCAAGATTGGCAGTCAATCCGCCGATCACCTTGATGCCACTGCACAGGCCCCAGGCAGTGCGGAAATTTGCTGCATTGGCTTCGGTCAGGATCACCGATTCGCCTGGCTGCACCGAGCCAAACAGGCCAAGCGGCTGGGTATCGGGAAGACGCGAATTGTCGTCGAAACTCCAGCCAGAAAGGTCCGCCGGCGCGTCACCAATGTTGGTGAATTCGATCAGCTCTCCATTGGTTGCTCCCGAGGCAAACTCGGTGATCCGCATCACCGCCCCAAGGGGCTCGCCGGGGGTGCGCGACACGCCTCGAAACGCGGTATTTGTCGCTGCGCTCGCGATCACCACGGGCGTGGCAGTCAAAGTCCCGTTGTATCCAGAGCTGTCGACCACGGCGACCAGCGCGCCGGATGTCCCGCCGGAAAAGCGCACGGCATACAGGGTGACGCTGCTGCCAGAAACCACACCGGTGAGCCCGCGATAATCAAGATCGGGAAGTGCACCGGTCAAAATCCAGTTACCACCGACCAACGAATGCTTGCTCAGACCGCCGGCACCGTCGTCGGCAACGTAGAGCGTATCGACACCCGCGACCGCGACGTCGAGATCGGCGAAGAAGAATGCGTACGGACTGTTGTTGGTGGGGAACCCCGGCAGATTGGCAATGCTTTGACCAGCCGCGGTCGGCAAGCCAGTTCCCACTGTGCCTACTCGCACCGCTACGCCGGAGCCGGTGCTGACGTACAGTTGGGCGTCAAAGATATTGACCTGGCGCAGATTGGTCACCGTGGTGCTCAGTTGCACCTCGCCGGTGGTGGCTCCAAACAGAGTCGACCACACGCCGCCACTCGCCGACGCGCCGGCACCGGAAACCCAGAAGCGAGATCCGTCCACACTGGCTGCGGCACGCACATTGTCGGCGCTGAATGCCGTAGCGAATGCAGTCGAAGTATCGAACGTGCCCAGTGCGCTGATGCGGCCGACGATGCGGTTCACCGCTGTCGAGGTCGTACCGGTAACCGAGACGGTGCCGGGGGCCGCGTCATATCCGGTAAGCACGACGTAGGCACCATCGCTGCTGCGCGTGATCAAGCCAGCGCTGGTAGCGCTTCCGCTCTGCGTGAGTGTCTGGTTGGGCGCTGCGTCTGCAACCGGCATGGCCAGAATCTGCACCAGGCTGCCTGTGGTCGTGTACTCGTCCAGGAACACCGGAGTGGCCGCGCTGGTCAATGCCGCGGACC
Organism: Pseudomonadota bacterium; assembly: GCA_034440555.1. Taxonomy (GTDB): domain Bacteria; phylum Pseudomonadota; class Gammaproteobacteria; order Xanthomonadales; family Ahniellaceae; genus 0-14-3-00-62-12. Next base: position 5,346 of record JAWXCG010000156.1, on the reverse strand, counting down.
CGTCACCGACTCGGTAGACCAGCAGATTGCCCGCGGTCAACGGCGCTGCGCCTGCGTGCATCGAAGCAGTCAGCAGTGCTGCGAAGAGAACGGTACCGTGGCGCTTGGTCATCGCGAGTCCTTGTCGGTGAATACAGCCGACCACGCTAACCCCGGACGATTGCTGATTGGTGACACTCGTGTTGCTGCGAGAATTTGCGGAGCAATCACTGCGCGTAAAGGCTTCAGACGCCGCGCGACCGACGTCCCAAATTGATTCCATCGCGGTTGGCTTTCACCCCGCTGCTGGGCAGCGCAGCATTGACAGCGGGTTCCACCTGTTTCTGACTTACGGCACCCGTCGCAGCCAACCAACGTCGCTAAAGTCGAGTTCAGCTCATCGAGCCCAACGGAAAGCGCATGAATCAAGTCCAGCCACGCCGCAGCTTCGCCCGTCGATTGCTGCGGCATCTTGTCCGCTTTGTACTCACCAGCGCCGTGCTGCTTGGGCCGAACATCGTGTTCTACGGCCGCTGGGATTTCCCGGACGAAACGCTCCCGGTAGTGCCTTCCGGTCGCGATGATCGGGTTGCCCTGCCGGGATTGCCGGCGCGACTCTCTGACGATTTGCTGGCATCGTTGCGGGCGAATCGCGAACATGGCGGCCTGCCATCAATGTCGGCCGCGATCGCGTTTGACGGCAAGCTGCAGTGGGCCGCGGCAACCGGTTTCGCCGATATCGAAAACCAGCGACCCGCGACCGTGCAATCGCGTTATCGCACTGGCAGTGTGGCCAAATCCATCACTGCGGTTGCCCTGATGCGCCTGATGGATGCTGGAAAGGTAACCCTTGATGCGCCGATCTCGCAATACGTGCCGGATCTGCCTTTGCATCTACTGACGTTGACCGCGGAGCTGCTTGGATCGCATCGCGCCGGTATCCGCCACTACACGATCATTCCGCAATGGTGGATGGGCTGGCACGAAAACTACTCGACCCACAATTACCCCAGCGTTGCCGATGGCCTCACACTATTCGTAGACGACGCCTTGCGCTTCGAGCCCGGAACTGGATTCCGCTATTCGACTTTCGGCTACTCACTACTTGCGCGACTGATGGAAGGCGCCTCGGGACAAGCCTTTGCACAGTTGCTCGACGTGACCGTATTCCAGCCGGCCGGAATGACCGCTACTGCAGTGGATACGCCCAGTGCCGCGCCCGAGCGCGTTGCGTTCTACCAGGCCGAGGGCGGACGTTACACGCCTTCGTATCCCATCAATTCGAGCTACAAGATTGCGGGTGGCGGTTTGATCAGCACACCCTCAGATCTGGTGCGCCTGGGCGCGCTATTGCTTGGTGATGGCTTCGTGTCGGCAGCAGGCAAGAAAGCGATGTGGACGCCGTTGGCGTTGGCCGACGGAAGCATGAACCCGGAGAATTACGCGATCGGCTGGCGCGTCGACACCTCCACGCGCATGCTCGGTGATACCAATCCCGTGCAGATTTTTCACCATGGTGGCGCGCAACAGGGTGCCGCCGCCTTCATTATGCTGGTACCCAAATACGGGATCGCCGTTGCGGCGATGAGCAACTCCGGCAGCCGCTCGGCGCGGGTCGAGGTTCAGGAGGCGACGTATGCTTTAGTGCGCCGGGTTGTACAAGAACGAACGGGCAAACTCCATGCTCCCGAGGCAGGCGAATAAAATCATCCAGCTGGTTTAAGTCACTGCCTACTCGATGCGGACGTGCGCAACGCAACTCGCCTGCGGTCGTCAACCCGGCATTCAATTGAGTCCGCGCTAGCTCAGCCCAGCAGCGGATGATCTTTTGGCAACTGCCGTGCGTACCACAGGGTCACTTTGTGCCGCATCGACTTTTCCGCGACCTGATCTTCTGGCATCGGTTGCATCAGCTTGTCGTGGACCAGCAATCTGTAGACATACAGCAGCTTCTGACCGGCCGAATCGGTGGGTTCAAACTCCACCGCACCGCGACCTTCAGCGTACTTCACCGCGGCGAGCAGAGCCGCTTTATACAATTCCGCTTCGTGCTTGAGTTTCTTCATTGCGATTGCTGTCCTCAGGTTGGTGCATCCATTCCCCGGCAAGAAGCCTGACCGAGTTCTGGTTATCCGTCACCCAAAGAAGCGCGGCAGCGTCGCGTGAACCAACCGACGCCAGGCAATTCCAGCGATTGTATCCGTCACGACCTTCCCGACTGCACCGGCGCCAGCGGCAATCTGACCATGACCGCCACCGACAGCACCGGCAATACCTTGGAGTTTTCGCAGTGCGTGCCCTTCCACAAGGTCGCACTGTTTGCCAATGGCTTCGAGTGATCGTGCCTTCGCACTGCTGATCGGCGGAGGCACTGGCGCTGGTGCCGTTCGCCGATCCGTGACCGGCCTTGGCCCGTTTGCGTTGTTGAGCGGCACTGCAGCGGGTCTGCATGGGCGCGCCGGCGTGGCTGCGGCGCAAGGTGTTTTTGGACGTTGCACGATTCACCTGTCGAAAGACAGGTAGCGCAGTCTCGGACGTCGGTTTAGCCTTGTTGCCAGCACGATTCCACACGGAATCGTCACCAACTCCGGGGTGTCTGATGAGCCACTATTCGCATCTGCTTCGCCCAATGAGCTTTGGCGAATTGTGCCGGGAGCTGCGCTGGATCAAGAATGCGGAAGACTTGATCGATGAACTTGGCGCTGAGCGGGAACGCGAGGAATCGCAACACGCCATTGCCGTGCTCAGTGATGCCGTCAACTCCGCCAGACAGGCACTGTCGCTGCCGCAGTGCGCCCAGCCCGCATAGTTCATGCTTAAAAACGCAGCTGCCATTCCAGTGTGATTGCTGTTGAAGCCAATGGTCCGCGTCGCTAAAACCGCTAGTTGATTTTGATCAGAAACTGATCGGAATCGAGCAACTGTGTGGCGTCGGCCAGCAGGCTGGATACGTCGGTGCTGCGTTCGCTGCTGTCGTCGAATTCAAAACCGCCGCGGCTGTAAACAGCATAGAAATCGGATTCGCGCCCGAACGACCAGCGATAACGCAATTGCAGACCGAAGTTGGCGACGCTGAATGGCGCGACTTCCGCGCTGCTGGGCACCAGTTCACCGTCGGCGCCGATCTGCAGTGCGCGCGGATTGCTGGCGTCAATGACGTACCACTGCAGTTTGGCGCGCAACTCATGGCGCGACGCCGGCAACCAATCCAGATTGAGCGCGAGCAGCAGTTGGTCATGATCGTAACGTGCCAATACATCGTCGTGACGCCACAGTAGCCAGTCGTTACTGGTACGTGGATTGATCGAGGCGTTGAGCGTAAAGCGATCGCTGGCAAACTAGGTTGATTGCAGTACGCCAAAGAACACCGGCTTGCCCAGGCCTTCGCCGCTTACTGCGGCGGTGGCGAAGAATGACCAATCGCCGCGCCGCGGTGTAGTCCAGACCATCTGCGCCTGGGGCCGCGCGGGGATCTGGACACTGCCGTTGCCACGCGAGATCAAGTCGTTGACACCTGCGCTGCGGCCGATCAGATATAGCGCGAGATCATCGCCGCTGCGCAATGTTGCAATCGCATTGAGCGTCAGCTCCGCCGGCAGGCGTTCGCCACTGTCGTTGTAGCCGATTTTTGTTTTCAATAGCCAGAGCACGCTCTCCCACGGCAACCCGGTTCTGAAATTGTTGTCGGTATAGGCGTTGTCCACGCGCAATCGATTGAGATCGGCGCGGGGCAGAAAGCCCAGATCGTTGAAGTCCAGTTCTTTGCCGAAATGACTCAGTTCAATTTGATGACGCCACTGCCCTGGCGGTGTGAGGTCCGCGCTCAGCCACTGCATTCCATCGCGTGTTGACTGGCTGGACTGCCGCACATCGCTTTGCACGAGCTGGCCCTTGATCGCGAGATGCGCATCGCGGCGCCAGCTGAGGTCCAACCCGTTGACACAAGCCTGACGAACGAGCAACGGTCGATCGACATAAGTGCCGACATAGCCCACGGTGAAGGGGCCGCTCGGATAGGTGAGCCGCTGCGCGTAAAACGCGCGACCAAGATCGTCGCTGTAGTCCGATTCGAGCGCGCTGAGCGCACCGTAGTTGAATCCGTGCGCCGATCCAATCACCTTGACTGCGGCGTCAACAGAGGCCGCCCCATCGCCATCGTCGCGTGCTGCGCCAATGCGCCGGGTGTAGATCAGCTGCCCGCCATTGGGCGTCGGCAGATCGAAGAAACCCTGGTTTTCGGTGAAAAATGGACGCTTGTCCGAGAAGAAAGTTTCGATCGCGTCGAAATTGACCACCAGCTCATCCGACTCGACCTGGCCAAAATCCGGATGCAACGTCGCCGCCAGTTGGAAGTCGCCCGAGGGTTTCCAGAACAGATCCATTCCGGTCTTGGCCTCGGCATCGCCGCCGCGCAGATCATTGAGCACTGACAAGTACGGCTCCAGCTGAAACTCAGACTGCGCAAATTGCGCGATCTGAACCGGCGGGAAGTTCGACACGAAGCGCGCGTGAAGGAAGGTTTCTGCTGCGGATGCACTGCGCTGACTGTTGGCGCCCAGCACACGATCGAAAATGACCGCAACTGTTCGCGTTTCGCTTTTCGAATCATGCATCGCAGCAGTCGACCAGGGGATCAGCATCTCGACCGTCCACCGGTCTTCCTCTTCGCGCACGGCGTGCTGCCATTCGCCATCCCAGTCGGGCGAATACTGGTTCTCGTTAGTCAGGGTCGCGTCCTGCACTGCGCCGGAAAGACCGACGGTGAAGTTGTAAGCGGTGACACCATCGGCGTTGAGGTCGATAAACAGATTGACCCGGTCGCCAGGAATGTCTGCGTCACGCGGCGTTTGCGCACGTTGTCGTGGCACATCGCGCGGCTGAGTGACGACAAACGCCACGGCAATGCCTGCGGGCGTGCCCAACATGCGGGCTTCGCAGGGATGGTCTGGCCGTGCCCGAGTGAACGGTTGGGTGACAACAAATTCGTTGAACAGCTGTGCCTGTTGCCACTCGGGCTCATCCACCACGCCGTCGATCACGATCTCGGCGTGGCCGATCGATGCCGCGGTCAGCGCGGCCATCGCGATTACCCTTCGTGACCATCTACGCTGCGACGATGCAGGCCGCGAACATGCATGTTGCGACCATGCGCGGCAGAGCGGCAGGCGCGAATTCGTTCGAATGAATGGGCTGCTGGCAGAATGCATTTCGATCCAGCCCGCACCGGGCGCCAATTGATGAGCAGGGATAATAGTGTGGTGTTGCACCCTATGCGGCGCAAATAAAATGGATGGGTTCGGCCCCGTGGCGAGGCGCGAATTGCCGCCAAGGCTGGTGGCCTTGGCAAGATTCGCAACGAAGCCACGG
>JAWXCG010000155.1:0-9537 GCA_034440555.1 Pseudomonadota bacterium | reverse complement strand
GTCCGAAAGTACGGCGTGCATCGGCGTTGTCGCTGAGCAAGTCCTGCAATGCCTCCAGCGCCAGCGCTTCGCACCAGGCATTGGTGCCCGCGGCGCCGCCCGCGCAGAGATAGCCGCACAACGAGCCGTGAAGCTCGGATGCATTGATGCCGATGCGGTGTTCACTCAATGCCTGGTCGATTTGGCTGTGCTGCAGTTCGCTCATTTCGGGATTATAGCAATCGATAGATCGTGTCGGTGCCGGCACCTGCCCGGATAGTCGCGCGCCTGACTTGAAAAACATGGTCACAGGGACGCTGACGATCCGCGGAACAGGGGTTATGCTTCGGAACCGTAGCCTCGTCCGTTGATTGTGAATCGAAAACTCGTCCAGACGTGTGTGCTGAATTCCCTCCGGGGACTGCCATGCGGCGGTGCGGGTGCAGCTTGGTCGCAGCGAAGCAATCGGCAGGCGCTGCCGATCAGGGTCGCCAGGCGGGCCCTGTGTGCGTTCGGCTTGGTGATCGGTGCGAACTCGGTGCTGGCGCAGCGTGCCGCTGATCACGCTACAACGGCTCAGGTCTCGACGCATCAAGGCGCAATTGAGCGGCGTTTCTATTTCTCGCCGGCAAGTCGCGAAGGCGACTTGGCGCAGAACACCGTCACCGCTATGACTCAGGATCGCTCCGGGTTTCTTTGGGTGGCGACGCAAGGTGGCCTGCACCGTTACGACGGTTACGACTATCAGCGTTTCCAACATCGCCCAGGCGATGTCGCTAGTTTGCCCGAGAGTTTCGTGACCGCCCTGACCGAAGACTCGGGCGGGCGCCTATTTGTAGGCACCGCGCAGCGTGGTGTAGCGCGCTGGGATCCCGCTGAACGCCGGTTCGTCCGGATTCCCGGCAAAACTGATGAACAGTGGCGTCGCGATTCAGTGACCACTCTGTTGGCCGATGCTGGCGAGGGCATCTGGATCGGCTCGCGCTTCGGACTGGAGCATCTTGCGTTGGGCGGAAAGCGCAGCGATGTGCTACGCCTCGCACCCGACGACGCGCGCCAGGTGCAGGTGAACGATCTCGCGCGTTGTGCAGATGGTGCGCTCTATGCCGGCACCAGCGATGGTTTGTATCGCGTCAATCCCGGTTCTCTGCGCGCACGCGCGATGTCGATACCTGAGCAGAGCCGAAACCTGATTGCCTTGCATTGCGACACAACCGGAGCCCTATGGGCGACGTCGGGAACACGACTATACGAGTGGCAAAACGGTGAAATGCGTTTGGCCTGGGATGGTGAGCAGGCATCGCCACCGATCGCACACGTCGAGCTGGTCGACATCGAAGAAGACGCCAGCCACGCACTTTGGATGGCAACCGACGGGGTTGGGCTGGTGCGGTTTTCCCCAGCCGAGGGCAGCTACGAGCTATTGCGGCATCATCCCCGCGTGCACGGGTCGCTGCCCGAAGATACTTTAAACAGCTTGATGATTGATCGATCGGGGTTGCTATGGGTCGGCGGGGCAGTATCCGGACTGGCCTACACCCAACCCGCTGGCGCTGCATTCACCTATCTGCGCGACGAGGGTGATCCGCACTCGCTGATTGATACCAACAATGTACGCGCGCTTTGGCCAGATGCTGATCGCGGCCTTTGGATCGGCACCGAAGGCGATGGACTCAAGCGCTACGATTTCGCGACCAAACACTTCGAACATTTCGGCGCGGCGATCGGCGCCGCAATGGGATATGGGTCGGCGCCATCCGAGCTGCGCATATCGGCAGTGCGCTCCGCGGCGCAGGCGGGCACCTACTGGGTGGCGAGCAATCGCGGCGTATTCCTGTTTGATTCAACCACAAACACTGCCAAAGCGCTGCCTGTCGACCGCCTACGCGCAGATGCTTTGCCCAGTGCCGACGTACGCTCGCTGATTGTGGGCAGCGATGGCACGGTGTGGATGGGCACCTTCACCGCCGGATTGGTTGGCCACCATCCGCAGAAGGGCGAATGGCAACGATATTCGGTGGCGAAGAGTCTTTCCAGCGAAGGCCTCTGGCATTCTGGCGTGATGGCGTTGTACGAGGACGCGACACGGCGTCTATGGATCGGCACGATGGCCGGATTGAACGTAGTGGATATCGAGAGCGGGGCAATCCGCAAGGTCAGCAAGGACCGCACACGGGCGGACGCGTTGGCTGGTGAATTGGTCCGTGTAATCACTCAGGGTAGCGACGGGAGTCTTTGGATTGGCACCCACACTGGCCTGAGTCGAATGCTTGACTACAATGACGGCGAACCTCGCTTCCGTCGCTACGTTATCGACCAGGGGCTTGCCAACGACACGATCTACGGGATCCTCGAAGATCGCGCGGGAAAGCTTTGGATCAGCAGCAACGGCGGCATCAGTCGTCTGGATCCGGTCAGCGGACAAGTGCGGAACTTTATGGTGCAGGACGGGCTGCAGGGCCTCGAGTTCAATGGCAGCGCCTATGCCGAGTTGCCAGATGGGCGGCTCAGCTTCGCGGGCACGCAGGGCATCAACTGGTTCTGGCCTGATCGGATCAGCGATGGGCTTTACGAAGCGCCGATGGCTTTTACCGCCTACCAGATTGGCAACGAACGTCATCTGATCGCAGATTCCTACGCGTTCAAGTCGCTGGAACTCTCAGCGGACGATCGGGTGCTGATGCTGGCGTTTGCAGCGTTGGATTTTTCGGCTGCGGGGCAAACTCGTTATGCCTATCGGCTGCAGGGTTATGACGAAAGCTGGATCAAACTTGGAACACGCCGCGAAGTGGCATTCACCAATCTCGCGCCTGGCGCGTATCGGCTCCAGGTAGTGGGTGGCAGTGACGCCGAGTCGCGTACCAGTACGATGTTGGAGTTGTCGATTCGGGTGACTCCGCGCTGGTGGCAGTCGCGTTGGGCACAGTCCGGATTTGTGTTGGCTACATCGGCGCTGTTGGCGCTTTGGTGGTTCGGGCGAAGGCGACGCTCCAAGGCGCTACGCCAACAGAACGAGAAAATGAAACTATTCAGCGAGCGCCTGTCATCGGCGCTGTGGGCCAGTCGCGATGGCTTCTGGGACTGGAATCTGGAAAGCGACACGATGTTCCTCTCCGGTCCCGAGGAATTTGTCGGGCCCGGCCGTGAGGCCCGGGTTACCACCCAGGAGTGGCGCGATCTGGCGGTTCATCCAGACGATCGCATCCGCGTCGAAGCGGCCCTGGAAGAGCACATTACCGGGCGTACCGAACACTATGAAGCCGAGTATCGGGTCAATACTTTTTCCGGCCGGGTAGCGTGGATTCTTGCGCGCGGGCGTGCCCTGCGCCGCGACACGCAAGGTCGCGCATTGCAAGTTGCCGGCACCTTCCGTGACGTGAGTCAGGAACGGCTGCTTGATCGCGACCGCCGTATCGCGCAGGAAGTGATTCGATCGATGCGCGAGGTCGTCTGCGTTACCGATCTGCAATTCCGATTCGTGTCGGTGAACGAAGCGTTCTGCCGCATTACCGGCTATTCGATGGACGAAGTCAGCGGGCAGGATGCGGCACTGCTCAACTCCGATCAGCATCCACTCGAGTTCTACCAGCAGGTCCGCGACAGCACGCTGCAAAAAGGCCACTGGGGTGGTGAATTGTGGCAACGACGCAAGGATGGGGAACAGTTTCTTGCCTCGCTCGAAGCCAACGAAGTCTGCGATTCCAGCGGTCAGCGCCTGTATTGGGTAGCAGTGCTCACCGACATCACGGACCGCAAGCGCGCCGAGCAGGAACTGCGTTATCTGGCCAACTACGATACGTTGACCGGATTGCCCAATCGCACCCTGCTCGGCGAACGCCTTGCGCATTCGCTGATCCGCGCGCGCCGCCTCGGCAACAAGGTGGGGGTTTTGTTCCTCGATCTGGACCGCTTCAAGCATGTCAACGACTCCATGGGACATGCCGCAGGCGACCGGCTGCTCAAGGCTGCCGCAGCGCGAATCGTTACCAGTGTTCGCGAGGCCGACACAGTGGCGCGCCTCGGTGGCGACGAGTTCACGATCGTGCTCGAAGACTTGAAGGACATGCAGGAAGCGGAACAGGTCGCGCGCAAGCTGCTCGTCGGATTCGAGCGTCCGTTGGAGATCGATGGCCAAAACGAAGTAGTGATTTCGCCCTCGATTGGCGTGAGTCTTTATCCGGAACATGGTCAGGTGCCGACCGATCTGCTCAAACATGCCGACACTGCGATGTATCACGCCAAAGACCGTGGCCGAAATACCTATCAGGTCTACAACGATGCGATGGATGCGCAGGCAAGATTGCGCGCCAGCATGGCGAGCCAACTGCACAAGGCGCTGGAGCGCAATGAACTCAGTCTGGTGTTTCAGCCCAAGTTGTCGCTCGCCGATCAGACCATCACCGGGGCAGAGGCTTTGCTGCGTTGGCACAACCCGGTGCTGGGCAACGTATCTCCGGTGACCTTCATTCCCATTGCCGAGGAGACTGGACTGATCATGCCCATTGGCGAATGGGTGTTGCAGCAGGCCTGCCAGCAAATCAATCTGTGGACCGAAGCCGGGTTGTTCGAACCGAAGATCGCGGTCAACGTGTCGGCATTGCAATTGTTCAGAGGCGAATTGGCGTCGAGATTGCGCGAGATTCTCGAGGCTGCGCGCGTGCCCGCGCATCGCATCGAAATCGAACTGACCGAGTCGATGCTGATGGGTAATCCCGAGCAGAGCATTGCTACGCTCAATCGGATCAAGGCGCTGGGTGTACACATCGCGATCGATGATTTCGGTACTGGCTACTCATCGCTTTCCTACCTCAAGCGACTGCCGATCGACACGCTCAAAATTGACAAGACTTTTATTGCGGATCTAAGCACCGACACGGACGACGAAGCGATTACTTCGACCGTCATCATGATGGCGCATGCGCTGGGCCTCCATGTCATTGCCGAAGGCGTGGAGACGATCGAGCAAATGCGCTATCTGGCTGAGCAGCGTTGCGATGAGGTGCAAGGCAACCTGATCTCGCATCCGCTCGACGCTGCGCACGTGCTGCAGTTCTTGCTGGATTGGCCCAACGCGCAAGGCGGGGTTCAAAAATTGCTGCCGCTGGGCTGACCGGGATGTGAATTGTTTTTGCCCAGCATGAATCAGCGCTGCATATCGAAGCGACAGGAGATTGCTGAACTTCACGCCGCGTTGTTGGGGCGGTCGCTGACACCTTCGAAGTCGGTGATCGATTCAACCAGCAGTTTCACCGCCTGTCGCTCGACCTGGGTCAGGTGTGGATTCCACGCATCCATCAGCAGCACCACGCGGGTGCTGTTCGAGCGATTCCATGCCTCGTGCTGAAAAGTGTCGTCGAACATCACCAACTCCCCCTCTTTCCAGTGGTGTTCCTCGCCATCGACGATCTTGAGCGCGCAATCGCTGGGCACGATCAGCGGCAGATGCATGACCACTCGGGTGTTGGTTACGCCGTAGTGCGGCATGATGTGCGTGCCCGGTGTCAACACCGAGAAGCAAATCTCCGGAGCCTGGTCGCGAATACGACAGGTTTCGATCGATTCGATGATGGCACTGGTTTTCGGGCAGCGCGCATGGTTTTCGTCGTAGCGCTTGCCATGACGGTAGAAGAAGAACGCATCCCACGCAGGACGTGCGCCATCGCCCGAAACATGAGCCTCAACTCTCGTGTTTTCCTTGTAGGTCAAGAAACTGGGAAGCGGCACTTGATCCGAGATCACCTGCGTCGCTTCGGCGCGAATATCTGGGTAGGCATCGGCCAGCGTCTGCGCCCAGGGTTGCAGGTTCGGGTCCAGATACGGTGTGCTTGGAATGTCCGGGAAGTACATGAATTTCGGGCGTTGGCGTGGGTCGCTCGGGGTTGCGTCCCATTCGCGCAGATAACCGGTCAGCGCGCGCTCGACACGTTTCAGCTCATCGTTGCCAAACTCCTGGCGTAGCGCGTCGAACGAAGCCATGAACAAATCGCGACGCCAGACGCGCAGGCCTTCCATTTCCGCCAGCACGGTCTGCAGCAAGTGCGGTGGAGTGGTGGCTGCGTTGACCCAAAGCCCCTTGTCCTGCGCACATCGTATCGCCTGAAAGAGGGCCTTTTTGCCACCGGCCTGGTCGCCCATTGCATTGCGGACGTGACTCAGTGCCCACCAAGCCAGATGAAAGGTGGGAAATTTGGCCAGGGTCTGATCGAGCACCGTGCGCGACGCTGCGGGGCGATTGGAATGGGCATAGGCCAACGCCAGATTGACTGCAATCTGCGGCTCGTTCGGTTCCTGCAGGCGTGCCCGCTCCAGCAAGTTGGCAGCGCGCATTGCATCGCCGCGGTCCATCGCGAAGCGTGCCAAACGCACGCCAGCCTCCATGCACTCCGGCCATTCCTTGAGCACTCCGGCATACAGTGCCTCGGCTTGCAGTACCTGGCCGCTGGCAGCGAGCTGGCGGGCGTTGAGCAGGCGCGATTCGAAACGCGCCGAAGGGTTGGTTTGGTTCATGGTCATTGTTCTCGGGCTTGGACTGCTAAAAATCAACAAAAAGATTGGGAATTCCAATGGCGCGGTGTCGATGGCGCGGTTGCCGCGACGATGGCAGGTCGGCAGGATCGTTGTCGGCACTGACAAAAGCAAGGAGGTTCGCGGCATGAATGCAATTCCTGCAAGGCTCAGCGCTTGCCCTGCTGCTGGCCTTGGGCGCTGCGCGTCAAGCGCGGTTGAAGTCACCGATTTCGCCGATCAGTGCGCTCATGGCCTGTTGCTCGACCGGGGTGAGGTACGGGTTCCAGGTGTCCATCAGCAAGACCACCCGCGGTCGATCGCTGCGATTCCACGCCTCGTGCTCAAACGTGTCATCGAATATCACCACCTCGCCCTCGCGCCAGACATGCGTCTCGCCGCCGACCGAGATGGCGCAGTCGGGCGGAATGATCAACGGTAGATGCGCCACCAGTCGAATGTTGGTGACGCCGGTGTGCGGCAGGATGTGCGTCTCCGGCGCCAGCACCGAGAAACAGATCTCGGGCGCATGCTCACGGATGCGTACCAAAGGCAGCGCCTCAAGCGCCGCAGAGGTATTCGGGCAGCGCGCATGTTGCTCGGGAAAACACGCCCCTTCGCGGTAAAAGAATGCCGCGTCCCAGGAAGGGGCGGCCCCGCCCTGCAGATAGGCGCCGATTTGTTCCTCCGATTCGAAGTTGAGAAATGGCCGCAGCGCTGCCGGTTGCGACAAAGTCTGCGCGGCTTCATCGCTGATCGCAGTCCAGCCTGACTGCAGCGACTCGATCCACGGGAACAAGCTGAGCGGCAGAAACGTCGGCGACGGCAGCCCAGGGAAGTACAGAAAACGCGGCCGTTGAAGTGGGTCCGTCGGCACCAGTGCAATGCGCTTGAGGTGTCCATCCAGGCAATGCTGCACGCGGGCCAGCGCCGCCGCACCGTGGGTCTGACGGAACGGATCGAGCACGCGGTCAAGCAGGCCGCCGCGTTCGCGATCGACCACATCCATGGCGCGCAAAACTGCATTGCGCAGGTGTGCGGGCGTAGTGAATTCGTCCAGCCATTGTCCTTTGCTTTGCGCCAGCAGCAGGGCACGGTAATAGTGTTGCGCGGCTCCACGCAGGTCACCAGCCTGTTGCATTACTTGTGCCAGGTGCAGGCGCGTCAGTGCTTGCTGCGGGTCCAGACGCAGTGCTTCGAGCAGCGTCTCGCGTGCTTCTGCAAGCGCGCCACCGGCGTGCTGGGCGATGCCGAGATTGCGGCGCAACACTATGTTGCCAGCGTCGAGCGCCAGCGCCGCTTGCAGATGCTCGCCGGCCTCTCGCGGCCTGCCCAGAAGCAACGCCACCCGTGCCAGTCCGCTACTCGCCTCGCTGCTGTGGGCCGGGTCGCCCAGCACCGAGTTGAACAGACATTCGGCAGCCACCAGATCCCGTCGCAGCAAGGCGTCCTGAGCGGCGAGGAGTCGCGACTGGCAGTCGTCAAAAGGAGTCATCACAAAAGGAGTCATCAGGCGAGCCATCCAGTGTGATCGGTTAGCATGCGGGGGTTGCGTCCGTTGATGGTAGAAGAAGTGCCCGCATCCCCTCCAGTACATTCCTCGCTGCTGTCACCCGCCGCCGCCATGCACGCACTCGGCAATGGCGATGTCGCCGAGGCCGAAGAGCTCGCCCGCAGTGGACTGTCGCACGAACCCGAGCATCCGACGTGGCTGACCGTGTTGGCCCTGGCGCTGAGTGCACAACAGCGTGCCGCCGAAGCGCTGCCTCTGTTTCAACTTCTGGCACAGGTGCAGCCCGCAATGGCCACACACTGGAGCAACTTCGGCAACTGCCTGTGTGAACTCGGGCGCGAGCGCGAGGCCAAAGCGCCATTGCTGCACGCCGCGTCGCTGGGGGATGAATCTGACGGCTTGCTCTATGCCCTGGCTCGAGCCCATGTCGCGCACGCAGAGCCGCGGCTCGCGCTACCGCTGATCCAGCGCGCCACGCAAATCGCGCCTCAGGACGTCGAGTATCGCGTGCTGCTGGCGCGGGTGCTGGTGATGCTGGATGAATTCGATGCGGCGGGCACGATCATCGATGGGCTGGCGGCGCCAGAGCTCGATGCTGAGGTGAGGGTCGAGGCCGGTTATCTGCTGCTGCAGATCGGCGTGTACGCAGATGCAGCCGCAATTTTCAGCGGCGTGCTGGTGGCGCAGCCGCAGCATGTGGATGCAATGCTCGGTCTTGCCTCGACTGAGGAGCGCAGCAATCGGCTGGATCGCGCCGAACAATGGCGGGCGCTGCTGGCAAACGTGCGTGCGACCATGAACTCCAAGCAGCGCGACACTTTTGCCGAGCTGGACGCACAGCTGGCAGCGCGGCGTGGTGATCACGCCGCGGCGCGCTCTGGTCTGGAGTCGCTGCTCGCGGGCAGCGATGGCGATCCGCTGCTGCGCGGTGACCTCTGGCTCAAACTCGGCCGCAGTTGCGACGCATTGGGTGACACCGAGGCGGCAATGCATGCGTTTGCCCAGGGCCACGCCGAACGATATGCCGACGTTACGCGCACGCATGCCGCCATGCCACGCGGAGATGGCTTGCTCGCTGTGCTTGACGCGCCGGTGCCCGAGCTGCGTTCGCCAACGTCGCGGCCAATTCACGCTGCCGCAGGCCCGCGTGACCCGGTATTCTTGGTCGGCTTTCCGCGATCGGGCACCACTTTGCTTGAACAGCTTCTGGATGCGCACGACGGCTTGGCTTCGTTCGACGAGCAACCGTTTTTGCAACGCCTGGTGACCGAGCTCAATCAGCAAACGCCGGGCTATCCCGAACTGCTGCCCAGTCTCAATGACACCCGACGCGCCGCGCTGAGGCAACGCTATTTTTCCGACGTGTCACGGGTGTTGCCAACACTGGGCGCGCGCCGCGCGGTGGACAAGAACCCGCTCAATATCGTGCGGCTGCCGTTGGTGGCGACCTTGTTTCCGCAGGCGCAGGTACTGCTCGCCCTGCGTCATCCCTGTGACGTGGTGTTGAGCTGCTACATGCAGAATTTCCGCTCGCCAGCGTT
>JAWXCG010000154.1:0-87395 GCA_034440555.1 Pseudomonadota bacterium | reverse complement strand
TGTCATTCACGCACAACGGCTCGGCAGCTGGCTCGGCGAGCCCAGCGACTTACACTGTGATTTGCGACGGCACGATCAACAACACACCCCCGACCGCCAGCCTCGGTGCTGTGGTTCAGCCAGGTGCGGGCGCGATCAATACCGTGGGTAACGCTTCTGTGCCCTTAAACGTGGATAGTGCTGGCGTTGCAACTGCGAGTTTGGCGCTTGCTTGCTCCATTCCACCGACCGGTGCAAGTGCATTCACCATTACCGCTGGTGCCAACCGCACGCTTACAGCTCCCGCCACCTTGGGTGCTAACGCTCCCGCGATTGGTGTGTCCTGTGTTCGTCAAGCTGCCCCGGTCAGCGCAACGCTGACCTGCACGCAGGTGGTCACGCCGGCTGGTGCAAACCCCGTTAACCTGACCGCGACCATCGACTGCCCGTTGGGCGTTCCCACGCCAGTCGCTGCAGTTAATCCGGCGTCAATCAGCATCGTCGGCGCACCGTCGACTTTGGCCAGCGGTAGTGCAACCTTGTCGAACCCTGGTACCGGTCCGCTTGACGTCGCCAGCTGTGCAGCGCCGGTTGGCTTCACCTTGGTCGCCCCAGCCGCTTTCCCGATCACTGTTGCGGTCGGTGGCAACACCTCGCTGACAGTGTCGTGCACCACCCCAGCCGCAGGTGCAGCAGCACTTGTCGGTAATCTGGTGTGCCAATCGAACGCTACGGCGAATGGCGGCGTAATCACTGTGCCGCTGTCTTGCTCGGGTACGCCTTTGGTTGTGCCGGTGATGGGCAACATGGGCAAGATCCTGTTGGCCTCCCTGGTCATCGGTCTCGGCCTGCTCGGAATGGGTATGCGCCGTCAAGGCTGATCATTGACACGAAAGTAACTGTTTAAGACGCATCTGTAAAAAAAAGGGCACCTTCGGGTGCCCTTTTTCTTTTTGCTCTTCAACGTAAAACGACTTCGCCCTGTAGGCCAAAGTCTACTAGGCAAGCTTCGCCAGCTGCACGCCGAGGCTCTGAAGCAGCTCAGTGAAATCGGCGAGCCGTTTGCGCTCCTGCTCAACGACGGCTGCAGGTGCACTGGCTGCGAAGCTTTCGCGGCTGAGCTTGGTGTTGCACTTTTCGATCTCGGCTGCGACCCGGCTGCGCTCTTTCTCCAGACGCTTTCGTTCGGCGTCCATGTCGATCAGTCCGGCGAGTGGAATGAGCACGCGCAGTTGTTCGACGATGGCCGCGGCGGCTGCAGGTTCGGTTTCTCCCGACACTATCCAACGCGGAGTTTCGGAACGCGCAAGAAAGCTGATCTGCGCAGTGAATTTCTCGACGCGGTGTCGATCACCTTCGTTGCCTCCGGCGAGCAGCAGCGGGATGATCTTGCCCGGAGAAATATTCATCTCGCTGCGGATGCGTCGGATTCCTGACAGCACCGATTTAAGCCATTCGATCTCTACGACTGAATTGTCTGCAGGTGCGGTGGCGTTGATTTCGCCAGGATGCGCTGATCTGGGGTAGGGTTGGGTGGCGATGAATTTTCCGTTGGTGTCGATTCCGAGGCGTGGGGCGATGTTCTGCCAGATTTCCTCGGTGACAAACGGTATCAGCGGGTGCAACAGGCGCAGCGTGGCTTCCAGCACCGACAACAGAGTGTGGCGCGTGGAGTTGGCGGCTGCGTGATCGTCGCCGTTCAATGCTGGCTTGGCCAGTTCGAGAAACCAGTCGCAGAAATCATTCCAGACAAACTCGTACATCGCTTGGGCGACAAGGTCGAAGCGATAAGCCGCGAACTGAGCGTGCACTTCCTGCACCGTGGCGTCGAATCGCTTGATGATCCAGCGTTCCGCTTCAGTGATTGGCGCCGTTGTGGGAGCGGCGTACGCCGCGATTGGTGCAGGAGCAGGGTTGAGCATCGCGGCTGACGCCGCTCCCACATTCACCGCTCCCACTTGGGCTGTCGGCAGGTTTGCCGCGCCTGGGTCAAACGACTCGGTATTCATCAACACGAAGCGCGCCGCATTCCACAACTTGTTGCAGAAATTCTTGTAGCCTTCGCAGCGATTCAGATCGAACTTGATGTCGCGACCATGGGTGGCCAACGAGGCAAAGGTGAAGCGCAGCGCATCGGCGCCGACTGCGGTGATGCCGTCCGGGAATTCGCGGCGCGTAGCTTTCTCGATCTTCTCGGCCATCTGCGGTTGCATCAGGCCCACGGTGCGTTTGGCGACCAGATCCTCAATGCTGATGCCATCGATCAGATCCAACGGGTCGAGCACGTTGCCCTTGGATTTGGACATCTTGTTGCCGTCCTTGTCGCGCACCAGCCCGGTGATGTAGACGTCCCTGAAAGGCACCTGGCCGGCGAAGTGATCGGTCATCATGATCATGCGCGCGACCCAGAAAAAGATAATGTCGAAACCGGTGACCAGCACTGATGTGGGCAGAAAGCGGTCGTAACCGTATTGCTGCATCGCATCGGCATCAGGCCAGCCAAGCGTGGAATGCGACCACAGCGCTGAGGAAAACCAGGTCTCCAGTACATCCGCATCACGGCGCAGCTCGGGCTTTGCGCCGTCGTGCCTATGCGCTGCCGCTTGCGCCGTCGCTTCTTCCTCGCTGCGCGCCACGTAGACCTTGCCGGTCTGGTCAAACCACGCGGGAATGCGATGCCCCCACCACAACTGTCGACTGATGCACCAGTCCTGCGGGTTGCCAAGCCAGTGGCGATAGGTGTTGATCCAATTTTCCGGTACGAACTTGACGCTGCCGTTTTCGACCAGTTCGAGTCCGCGCGCCGCCAGGCGCTCCATCTTCACAAACCACTGCCACGTGAGGTACGGCTCGATCACTTGCCCGCTGCGATCTCCTCGCGGCACCTGCAACTTGTGCGGCTTTTCTTCAACCAACAGATCAAGCGCGATCAGATCCGCCAGCACGGCCTTGCGCGCCACGTAACGATCGAGGCCACGGTATTTATCAGGCGCGTTGTCGTTGATCTTCGCGTCAGGCGTAAAGATATTGATCATTGGCAGCGTATGCCGCTGGCCGATGGCATAGTCATTGAAGTCATGCGCCGGCGTGATCTTGACGCAGCCGGTACCGAAGTCCTTGTCGACATAAGTGTCGGCGATAATGGGAATTTCGCGATCGCAGAGTGGCAGTGTCAGCATCTTGCCGATCAACTGCAGATAACGCTGGTCTTCAGGATGCACTGCCACGGCGACGTCACCGAGCATGGTTTCCGGGCGCGTAGTGGCGACGACCAACTCACCACTGCCATCAGCAAGCGAATAGCGAATCGACCACATCTTGCCCTGTTCTTCCTCGCTCACCACTTCGAGGTCCGAAATCGCCGTCAGCAATACCGGATCCCAGTTGACCAGTTTCTGCCCGCGATAGATCAGGCCCTGTTCGTACAGACGCACGAAGGTCTCGATCACGGCTTTGGACAATCCCTCATCCATCGTGAAGCGCTCGCGCGACCAGTCGCCGGAGGTACCCATGCGCCGCATTTGGCGGCTGATGGTATTGCCAGATTCTTCTTTCCACTGCCAGACGCGTTCGATGAACTTGTCGCGCCCCAGTTCGCCGCGACTGAGGCCCTCGCGATCGAGCAGTCGACTCACCACCATTTCGGTGGCGATACCGGCGTGGTCGGTACCGACCTGCCACAACGTGCGCCGGCCCTGCATGCGTTGATAGCGGATCAGTGTGTCCATCAACGTGTGCTGGAAGGCATGGCCCATGTGCAGCGTGCCGGTGACATTCGGTGGCGGCAGCATGATCGTGTACGGTTCGCCGTCACCAGACGGCGCGAAATAGCCGCTGGCTTCCCACAGGGGATACCAGCGCGCTTCGATGTCTTTGGGTTCAAAACTCTTGTCCATGATGGCTCCGTGGCGCGCATCAGCTGATGCGCACCGAATTCGAAAAGTGAGTTGCCTAGGCTACCAAGCCGGAGGCGAGCTTGCGAACAAACCCGAATGCAGCGCAAAACTCCAGGTGGGTCCGCGCTGCGCGCGGACGCTTTCGCTAGTTTCCCGCGACAGTCAATAGTGTCCGAGCGCAGCTCGGACCCACGATGGCCGCACGAGGGCTACTCGAAGCTGTTGCGAAACAGGACATTGGCCGAGGTCGGCGTGTTGGGCGGTGCCAGCCCATTGCGCAGCAAACTACCGCGCGAAGTGCCCCAGAGGATGCGTGCATTGGCGCTGCCGGGAATTTGATAGGCCACAACACCGGACTGACTGGTGCCGATCACCACTTCCATTTCGGGGTCGGTGTCGATCTGCGCAATGGTGGGCGCGGCCAGCCCGCCATTCCAGTTGCCACCGCGTGGCGCGGGCAAATCAACACTGTGCAGCAGGTTGCCGCGCATGCCCAGGACGATCAGCTTGCCAACGGCATTGCCGCCTTTCTGCGGCCAGGTGGTGAACACCACCTCGGCCTCGCCATCATCATCGAGATCGACGACTGCGGGCTCCGCTGAGAAGCGCAGTCCGCTGCCCGGAACCAGATACGGCCAACTGTGCTTTTCAGTCTTGTCCAGCCACCACGCGTGGAGCTTCCCGTCATAGCTAGAGAACAGGATTTCACGTCTGCCATCGCCATCGAGATCGGCCAGCACCGCGTTGACGACCGCATCTTCGATGGTGGCAAACTGGCCCTGGATAATCGCCGCGCCGCTCGCGCCCTGCGGCGGAATCATCGTCCAGTCGAATGCACCGGCGACCCAGCGTGTTCGATCGCGACGCAAGATCCAGGGTAGGTAGTACAGATCGCCCGCGGGGTCGCCAACCGAACAATCGTAGACATCGCCGGGCACCACCAATTCAAGTGTGCCATTGCCATCCATATCGCCAACGGAAGGCGCGGCGTTGGCAAAGTTGGGCCGATGCTGCAGGCCACAGTCGGCGAATCCGTTCAGATCGGCGGCTTGATCGACATGTACTCCGACCTGCGCCCACACTTTGGCCGGCGTTCCGTAAATCGTGCTGGCCAGCAACTGACCGCCATTGGGATGGAGCGCGGTGATGTAGTGGGTGTCGGTAGGCGCGTAAATTTCTTCCTGGGTGTCGCCATCAAGATCGGCAATGGCAAGATTCTCGTTGTACATGCCGGCGCCGAACCCGGGCTCGCCGGTGTGACGCGCGGGCCAGCCTGTACGCAAGGCACCGTTGTGTTCGTAGACACTGACTTGCAGCGTACCGCCGCTTGAGGCGCGCGCGACGATGATTTCAAGGTCACCATTGCCGTCGATGTCGGCGCCGGCAAGGCTGCGTACTTCACCGTTGGCAAATGGATTGCGTGTCCACAGCACGCTGCCGCTGGCGCTGTACAGCGTGAGTTGGTTACCGCCGCGACCGACGGCGCTTTCCAATCCCGCCACTGACGTGTCGAAGTCGGCAACGGCAATCGCTGGCCACACGCGTTGAGCATTGCTGCCACGCCACTTCACGCTGCCACCGATGCCGTTCAACGCCACCACGTCATAACTGCCCCAGACGATATCGACGCCGCCGCTGCCATCGATATTGGCGACCGCCGGGCCGCTGTACCAACCCGTCTGGCAGTCAGTGGGCGAACAGCCGCCATAGGCCCATTCGAGCTGAGGGGCACCAATTTGGGCGTGGCTGGGCGCCGCGCATGCCGCAAGCATCAGCAAGCCGAGCAGAGGCTTGATCAGGGCAGAATGACGCGCGTTGTGCATGGTGCAATTGTACGCCTCGGCGCAGGGTCGCGCAGAAAGGGCAGCTGCATGTGGTGCTGCCTGTGGGTCCGACCTGTGGTCGGATGCTGTAGCTGCTGGTGTCGACAGATTGCGCCAGGTGTGAAGGGAAAAGCGTCCGCGCGCAGCGCGGACCCACTGGAATCTGCTTAGTGGGTCCGACCTGCGGTCGGGTGCCCCGGCCGCTGTTGTCGGCAGATCACGCATTGTGTGAGGGGACAAGCATCTGCTCGTGCGAACGCACGAGTCTGAGCTGCTGAGCGAATGCCAATTAAATCGCCTCCGCCGTTCGCCGCGTGATCCGGTGTCCAACCAGCAGTGTGGCCAGGGTCACTGTTCGCATGTACGTCATTCCCAATCGTGCCCCAAAACTTAATCCCGAACGCCGTATCGGGTCATGCGCGCGGGGGTAGTGAAGAGTGAGAGCGAAGGGCGCCCACTTGCGTCTGTGCACTGATCGCGTACATCACGCGAAACAAGGGGCGAAGTATGAAGGCAAGTGCGCTGCATGAGTTGACGGAGGCCGGCTGCGGAAACTTATCGTCGGTGATGCCACATAAAGCAACGCGCATGCGCGCCACGCGCGTCGCCTTCTGGCTGATCGCCATACTGTTCGGCCCGCCAGTGCTCGGACAGACTCCCACCGTAACCCTTGCCGCTAGCGACGCCACCGCAACCGAGTTGGGACTCAGTACCGGTGCATTTACCGTGACGCGCGCAGGCGGCGGCGTGACCAGCGCGTTGACCGTTTCGTTTACCCACTCGGGCACCGCGGGCAATAACTCAGATTTCGTATTCATCGGCGGCAGCGTCGTGATTCCTGCCACGCAGGCTTCGGCTACGTTTCTGGTGACACCCATTGCCGACAACCTGGTGGAGATCAACGAGACCGTGGTGTTGTCGCTGGCCGCGAGTGCAAGCTACTCGATTGGCAGCCCTTCTGGCGGCACCGTCACGTTGATCGACGACCCGGCGATCGTCACCCTCAACGCGAGCGACGCTAAGGCGACGGAACTGGGTCTGACCACAGGCGCGTTTACCTTTACGCGCAGCGGAGGTGACCTGGGCGCACAGTTGACGGTGTCGGTCGCGCGCGGAGGCACTGCCGGAAACAATGTCGACTACGTGTTTGGTTCGGACTCGATCAGCATTCCGTCCGGGCAGATGTCGGTGATTCAGCAGGTGACACCTTTTGCCGACAATATCGTGGAAGGCATCGAGACCGTCGCACTCAGCCTGAGCGCGAGTTCCAGTTACCTCATTGGCAGTCCCAATGGCGGCACGATCAGCATCGCGGACGATCCAGCCATTGTGTCCTTGGTTGCCAGCGATGCCAACGCGTCCGAGGTGGGACTCGATCCGGGCGTTTTCACCTTTACGCGCAGCGGTGGCGATTTTGGTGCACAGCTTTCCGTAGGCTTAGTCCGCACCGGCACGGCGTCCAACAACGTCGACTACGCCTTTGGTGGCAACACTGTAAGCATTCCGGCGGGGCAGGGTTCCGCTACTCAGTTGGTCTCACCCATCGCCGACAACCTGGTCGAAGGCAGTGAGACGGTTATCCTGAATCTGAATCCTGACTCGGGCTTCATTGCGGGTAATTCAGCCTCGGCAACGGTGACGCTCGCCGATAGTGCCCCGGTGGTGAGGCTCAGTGCCAGTGACCCCTTGGCGGACGAGGCGGGATTGAGTAATGGCGCGTTTACCTTTACCCGCAGCGGCGGCAATTTGGGGGAAGCGCTCAACGTCGGCGTGACGCGCGCAGGCACGGCGTCGAACAACGTCGACTATGCGTTTGCAGGGAACCAGATCAGCATTCCAGCCGGGCAGAATTCAGTGGTGCAACTGATCACGCCATTCGCCGACAATCTGGTCGAGGCAGATGAAACCGTGACCGCAAACCTGGTCGCCAGCTCGACCTATCTAATCGGTAGCCCCAACGCCGGCACCGTGACGATTGCCGACGATCCGGCCGTCCTCACGATCAACATCATGGATCCAATCGCCACCGAGCGCGACGCCGATCCTGGCAGTTTCGTCATCACCCGTGGCGGCGGTGATTTGAGCGCGTCACTGACCGTGAGCCTGACCCTCTCAGGGTCGGCAACGCTAAGCTCCGACTATCAGTTTGTTCCGACCTCGGTGGCGATTCCCGCAGGCTTGAGCAGTGTGCTGGTACAGCTGGTTCCTATCTTCGATCTGAATCTGGAAGGCGACGAAACAGTGACGTTGCAATTGAATCCGACGGCCAATTATCTGGTCGACACACCGGCCTCGGCCACGCTCATCATCGTCGATTTCATCGATGCCGTGTTTCGGGATCAGTTTGAGTGAGCGGCTACGCTCGAAGGTCTGTTGCAGGCGGCGATGATAGAAACGCTTTGGCCCCAACCTGGGCTTGGCCCAATGCATGCTTCGTTCTGCGCAAGCTGAACGATTTCCTGTCGTCGCGCACGGCGGCTCGCGGATTAAGTGGGTGCTGTCAACGCTGCCAACTCCGCCGCGTTGTTTCGTGCTGTGACACCCGCACCGTAACCCACCATCGAGAAATTCCAAGGAGCGCTCCATGAATCGTCTGATTGTTGTTTTTGTCCTGCTGTTGCTGTCACCGCTTGCCATGGCGGGCACCCCGCGCGTCGACGCCCGCCAGGAGCGTCAGGATGATCGGATTGATCAGGGTGTCGCCTCCGGAGAACTCACTCATCGTGAGGAAAACCGGCTGGAAGCGCAGCAAGAGCACATCGATGACAAGGAAGCTCGTGCCAAATCCGATGGCGTGGTCACTGCGCGCGAGCGTGCCTCCTTACACCGTAGCGAGAATCGCGCCAGTCGCAACATCCGTCGTCAGAAGCACGATCGCCAGGACCACGATTGATTCAAACCCGATTTGAAGTACCCCCGATGTGAATCGATCCCGATCAGCGGGGCCATGAAGCCATGTTGCCCCGTCTGGTCCCGATTGATTGTCGATTGCCCAGTGCCCTGACGATCAATACTTCTGCGCGACGCCTAAGGTACGCTCTCGACTCATCGTCCATCGGGAGTCGCGGTATGCGCAGGTCAATGGGGTTAGTGTTGTTGTTTTCATCCGGGCTGGTGCTGGCTGAAGCAACCGCTCAGCGCAGTGTCATCTTGATGATGGGCAAGCCTGCCGGCGAATTGGTGCGCAAGGTGGATCCTGATGGCAGCATTCACGTGCACTACGAATACAATGACCGCGGTCGCGGACCAAAAACCGACAGCGTGTACCGTGTGGCTGAAGATGCCAGCGTCATCGAGGCACGCACGCAGGGCGTCAATTATTTCAAGGGCAAAGTTGAAGAAACCTATTCCCGCGACGGCAAACATGCCAAGTGGAAGAACAGCGCCGAAGACGAGACGCGCGAAATAGCCGGCGCAGCGTTCTACTCGAGCCTGGACGGTCCACCGGAGGAAATCGCGATGCTGGCGCGTGCGCTCATGCGCGCTTCGACTCAGTCGTTGCCGATGTTGCCGGTTGGCGAATCACGTATCGAGCGGTTGCAGACACTGGATGTCCGCGGGAAAGCAGGGCCGGCCAAAATTAGGCTCTACGCCATCAGTGGACTTGACCTGACGCCCTTCCATGTGTGGCTCGACGAAGAACTACAACTGTTCGCGCTTTACTCGCCTTGGCAAAGCACGGTGCGCGAAGGCTACGAGGAAACCCTTCCCGAACTCGGCAAAGAGCAGGACGCGGTGGAGCACGCCGCGGCCGAGAAGCGTGCGCGCTTGCTGACCCAGAAGCTGGAGCGCCCACTATTGATTGAAAACGTTCGCGTGTTCGATCCGGGTACGATGAAGATTGCTGCGGCTCAGAGCGTGCTGATCGACCATGGGCGCATCGCCGAGGTTGCTGCCGCTTCAAAGCTTGTTGCCCCCGACAACGTTCAACGCCTGGAGGGTAAAGGGCGACTGCTGATGCCCGGACTTTGGGATATGCATGCGCACCTTTCTGCCGGTACCACGCCATTGATCGACATTGCCGCTGGGGTGACGACGGTACGCGACCTGGCCAACGATGAGCAGGCGCTGGCGACACTGGTTGCCAGCATCGAGGCTGGGCGCGATATCGGCCCGCGGGTGATTCGTGCCGGTTTCATTGATGGGCGCGGTCCCTTTGCCGGGCCTACCAAGGTGTTTGCCGATGACGAAAATGAAATGAAGCAGGCGATTGACCATTACGCCGACGCTGGGTTTGAACAGGTGAAGATCTACAGCTCGATCAAACCGGAGCTGGTGGCGCCTGCAGTGCGCGATGCGCATGCGCGCGGTCTGCGTCTGTCCGGGCACGTACCGGCGTTCATGACGGCGCGGCAGTTTGTCGACGCCGGCGCCGACGAGATCCAGCACATCAATTTCGTCGCGTTGAATTTTCTCTACGACAAGGTGCAGGACACGCGTACGCCGGCTAGATTCACCGCGGTTGCCGAGCACTTCGGCAGCTTCGATCTGGGTGCAACTCAGGTGCGTGAGTTTCTGGAATTTCTACGCGAACGTAAAACAGTTGTCGATCCAACACTGTCAACTTTTGAAGGCATGTTCCTAGCGCGTAGCAACGACCCCGCGCTGGATTTGGCCAGCATCGCCTCGCGACTTCCGGCCGCCTGGCAGCGCGGGATAGCCACGGGCAATGGCGGACTGGAAATTCCGAAAGGCGGCAGCACGCGCTATCGCATGGCGTACCACAAACTGATAGACCCGACTGGCATGCTGCATCGCGCTGGGGTAACACTGGTTGCCGGAACCGATGGCGTCGCCGGGTTTTCACTGGTGCGCGAATTGGAGTTGTACGTCGCCGCGGGTATCGCGCCGAAAGATGTGTTGCGTATCGCCACCTTGGGCGGTGCTGAGGTGATGAAGCGCGACAAGGAATACGGTCGCGTCGCTGCAGGCTATGTAGCCGATCTGATCCTGGTTGACGGCGATCCCACGCTATGGATGGGCGATCTGCGCAAGGTCGATATAGTGATTCGTGGCGACCGCATGTTCGACAGTGCAGCCCTGTTCAAGTCTGTAGGAATCAAGCCTTGGCGCTAGACTAAGGCGACTGCGGTTCGGCCGATACCAGCGAGGATGCCTGATGCGCGCCTGTTATATCGAACGCTATGGTGGCGCCGAGCAACTGCGCGTGGGCGAGCGTCCAACGCCCGTGTGTGGTGCCAATGATGTCCTGATCAAAGTCAAAGCCGCCGGTCTGAATCCGGTCGATTTCAAGACACGCGATGGCAAGGTCAAGATCTTGTTGCCGTACCGCATGCCGTTGATACTCGGTAACGAGCTGTGTGGCGAAGTCTTCGATGTCGGCGCTGATGTGCGTGGTCTGCGCGTGGGTGAACGTGTTGCGGCGCGCGTCGCCAAGATGAGCGCGGGTGCATTCGCCGAGTACGTGGCGGTAGCGCAATCCTGCGTTGCACCGGTGCCCACGACGGTCAGCGACATCGACGCGGCAGCCCTGCCACTGGCCGGACTCACCGCATGGCAATGCCTGCATGAGGTGCTGCAAGTGCAGCCGGGTCAGCGCGTGCTGATCCATGCCGGCGCCGGCGGCGTTGGACATATTGCGATTCAGCTCGCCAGGTCCATGGGCGCGGTTGTAGCTACGACTGGATCGCGCAGCCGTTTCGATTTCCTGCGCAGTCTCGGTGCCGACGAAATGGTCGACTATCGCAATGAGCGCTTCGAGGAGCGCATCGCGCCAGTGGATGCGGTGTTGGATACGCAGGGCGGCGAAGTGTTGCTGCGATCGATTGCGCATACGCGCAAGGGTGGACGTGTGGTCACCATCGGCGGGCTGCCCACGCCCCAAGTGGCTGACGATTTCGGCAAGCCGTTCTGGATCAAGTGGATCTTCGCCTTCATCAGTCGCCGTGAACGTAAATTGGCAAAGCAACGCGGCGTGCAGTTTCGCTACTGGTTCATGCACCCCAATGGCACGCAGCTTGCTGATCTGCTCGGCCGGCTCGGACGCGGCGAGTTGAAGCTGAGCACCCAGGTGTTCGAGGGCATTGAGCAATTTCCGCAGGCATTTGCTGCGCTCGAGTCGGGGCGTACTATGGGCAAGCTGGTGGTGCGTGTGCGGTGAGTGTGTGCGAAGGCGTCGCGCATAAATAATGTGCCTCTTTTGAACGTGACACTCTTGCTGGTCTTTTAACCCGCCTGCGTCGTTGCCCAAAGGATTGCGTGGTCCGACGCCGCGCCCCTTTGGGCGCCGAGCAGGCGGGATAAAATCCGGCGCAATCCGATCACATTATTTGTGCGCGACGTCTAACGGCGTCCGACCACAGGGCGGGACCCACACCGAGCAGATAAGAGCAGGCGTGGGTCCGCGCCGAGCGCTGACGCGCCAATCTCCCGCAAGGCTATACTCGGGACTTTATCCGATCCGGGTTAGCCGATGAACACTGCTGTTGCCAATGTGTCCGATGATTTCCTCGGGCATCCCAAGGGCGTGTACGTCTGCTTTTTCACGGAAATGTGGGAGCGCTTTTCGTTCTACGGAATGAAGGCGCTGTTGCTGCTGTTCCTGATCGAGCATCACAAATTTGGTGACCGCATCGGCTACGACGTGATCGGTGCCTACGGTGGCCTGGTGTATTGTATTCCGGTGATCGGCGGCTTGTTGGCCGATCGCTATCTGGGTATGCGCAAGGCGGTCATCTTCGGCGCGATTTTGCTGGTGCTCGGGCATCTCGGGATGGCCGTAGAGGGCAGTGCAGCCAGGACCATCGAAGGCGTTGTGGTGCGCGACGAAGCTGCGCTCAAGGTGTTCTACCTGTCGCTCGCGCTGATCATCATGGGCGTCGGTTTCCTCAAGCCCAATATCTCGACCATTGTCGGCAAGCTCTATCGCGAAGACGACCCGCGCCGCGATTCAGGTTTTTCACTGTTCTACGCCGGCATCAATCTGGGCGCGCTGTTCGCCTCGATCGTGTGTGGCTATCTCGGAAAAGCGCTCGGATGGCAATATGGATTTGGCGCTGCCGGCATCGGCATGCTGCTGGGTTTGATCATGTTTCTCTGGGGGCAGAAATACCTGCATGGGCACGCCGAGCCCCCTCAGCTGGAGCGGCTGCGTGAACGCACCGCGCTCGGGCTCAGCCGCGAATGGATGATCTATCTGGGCGCCGTTGCTGGATTGATTCCGGTCGCCGCACTGATGTGGGCGGTGGCGAATCGCGCGTTTTCATTGGGCGAACATGTTCCGTTGTCATTGCTGCTGATGATCCTGGTCATGGTCGCCGTGTTGATCTGGTTCATCTGGTTCACTCTGTCCCAATGCGACAAGGTTGAACGTCAGCGCATGGTTGCGTTGCTGTCTCTGATCTTCATGTGCCTGGTGTTTTTTACCCTGTACGAGCAGAGCTACGGCAGCTGGGTGACATTTACCGATCGCCTGCTGACCAAAGATCTTTTTCCCAGTCTTGTACGCCAGGAAGTGGCCATCGTTTGGCAGACGAGTTGGATGGACAACGTACCCCTGTTCTTCGGGCATGCGCCCTGGTCGACTTTTTCGTTGTTGTTGGCGCCGATATCGTTCATGGTTTCTGCATCGTTATCGGAGCGCAATCCGAATTCGGCGACGCCGCGATGGATATTCGGTGGTTCGTTTGCAGTGATGTTGGTGTTTCTGCTGCGCGACATGCTGGTGATTCCACAGAATGCGAGTTCGCTGACTTATCTGGGCGCGATGTTCATCGTGTTGTTGGCACCGGCGTTCACCGGTCTTTGGGGCTGGCTCGACAAGTTCGGGGCCAATCCATCAAAACCGGTCAAGAGCAGCATCGGATTGCTGTTTGGCGGCCTTGCGTTTGTGCCATTGGCCTTGGCCGCGCAAC
This sequence comes from Pseudomonadota bacterium, assembly GCA_034440555.1. Taxonomy (GTDB): domain Bacteria; phylum Pseudomonadota; class Gammaproteobacteria; order Xanthomonadales; family Ahniellaceae; genus 0-14-3-00-62-12. The sequence continues at coordinate 73,823 of JAWXCG010000154.1, read as the reverse complement.
AAGTCGGGGCAAGCTCAGAGATGGCCAGTGTCTGGTGGCTGGTCGCCGCCTACTTCATTCTGGAGCTGGGCGAGATGTGTCTGTCGCCGGTTGGACTCAGTGCGGTGACGCAGTTGTCGGTACCGCGCGTGGTCAGTTTGATGATGGGCACCTGGTTCCTGGCAACCGCCTTCTCCGAAGCGCTCGCCGCGATGTTTGGCAAGATCGCTGCCATTGATGTCGTGGAAGGCGAGGCGATGAACCTGGTCGATGCCGCGGCCAAGTACGAACATCTGTTCTGGTTGATGATGTGGATTGGCATCGCCTTCGCTGTGCTTGCATTCATTGCATCGCCCGTACTCAAGCGCGCAATGCATGGCGTCAAGTGATGCGCAGCAAACTGTTGCGCAGCAAACAACAGGTTGGCGCTTTTCCGACGCCTAAGGCCGAATCAACACAGCCCGTGACGTTGCAGTCCCGGCCTTTGATTCGGTCCACACCGCGATAGCCGCCGTCGCCGATGTGGCGATTCGCGGCATGCCCGGATTGGCGCCTTTGGGCAGCGTGGCGATGATCGCGCGCGCTACGGATTTCAGACGGCTGTCGAGCACATTGAGCCGGATGCTGGTGGTTTCAGTACTCGGCGTGTTCGTTTCTGCTGCGCTCGTCATGCTGTCGCCACTGACCCAGCTGACCAGAAATTTGTTCTTACCCCAGGGTGTCGCATCGACGCGCCCCAAGGTGCGTGCGCCACGCTCGAGTTCGATCATTCGGCCGAATCCGTTGCGATTGCCGATCGCCGAGCGTACCGACAGCACATCACCTTGCATGGTCGTCCAGATCGCGAGGGCGTGATCATCGTTCACTGCCAGGGCGGGTCCGTTGACCGGGCAGCCGCCGATTTTCCAGTTGTCGGCGTGTACCGCGTGCGGAGCACTCCACTTCCCCTGGCGATCACGCAGGCTGAAGTTCATGTCGCGGATCTCATCCATGCTGCGATCGCGATAGATCAGCATCGTCGTGTTGCCAATGCGGGCAGCGTCAGTGCTGCAACAGTCGCAGGTGCGGGCGTCGATTTCAGCTTCGTCGCTGATCGTGCCCTCGCGATCGATAATCGCGCTGCGCAGCGTCATTGCACCCGCGCCCTGGCCATGGTCGTGGTCGTGGGCATCACCCGACGTGGCGGCGCCTGTGTTGCGCCCATCGAGCCAGATGGCGAGCACGCGGTCAGCGCCCGCCGCCACGAGCGAAACGAAACCATGCTCGCTGGCGGTCGCGTCGCGATGCGGCAGAATTGAATCGCTCCAGTTGCGCCCGCGATCCACGGAACGTGTGAGATGAATGTCGTATGCGTAGGTTCCCTGGCTTCGTTTCTGCAACCAAAACGTTACCCAATCGCCGTTGTCGAGCACCACCAGTGAAGGGAAATCAGCCCAATTGACGAACCAGGTCTGATCGGGCTGGCTACGCGCAATGCGACCTTGGCGCTGTATCGTGCCTGCTGCATCGAGCTGTGCAAAGTGCAGCGAGGCCCCGGATTCCAGGCGTTGCTGCCAGGTCACGACAAAGCCGCCGTTGGCATCTGAGGCCACTGAAGGTTGCGCAACATTGTCCGCAATCGGCAGTGGCAGGGGCGTGACCTTCAATGCCCAGGTGCAGGTCGGAAGCAGGGCGAACGCGAAGGCGATGGGCAGCGGGATAAATCTAAGCATTCGAATCACTCCAGAAAGGGTCTGTCCAGAAAGTGTCAGCGAACGTGGAAGCTGTTCCAGCCATTCCCACCGCGGGCGATTGACCACAGGCTCGCGCGTGGTCAGCTGCGCCCGTAACGGTCTTCATACCGAACGATATCGTCCTCACCAAAGTAATCGCCGCACTGCACTTCGATCAGTGCGATGTCTTCGTTGGTCGGGTTTTCCAGACGGTGCAAGGTTTCCATCGGGATGTACACCGACTCATTGCGATGCAACAGCAATTCGTCATCACCGATGCGGACCCTGGCAGTGCCACGCACCACCGTCCAGTGTTCGCTGCGACGGTGATGCAATTGCAACGACAGCACATGCCCGGGTTTGACGACGAGTCGTTTCACCTTGCAGTCCGGTGCATCCTCCAGAACTGTGTAGCTGCCCCAGGGGCGATGCACGGTGGTGTGCAGTTCAGTGGAATCATGCCCCTCACGCTTCAACGCATCAACGACCTGCTTGACCTGCTGCGCCTGATCACGATGCGCAATCAACAATGCGTCCTCGGTGTCGATGATCATCAGGTCCTTTACGCCGATGACCGCGATCATGCGTTTTCCGGCTTGAACATAGGTGCGTTCGGCGCCGACCAGGACCGCGCTGCCAAGAGTGCGGTTGCCGGCTTCGTCGGGCGTCACCAGATCACTGAGCGTGGTCCATGAACCGATATCGCTCCAGTCGAAGGGCGCGGGCACAACAGCGCGCGCACTGGCGCGCTCCATGACGGCATAGTCAATCGAAATTGACGGCACCAGAGCAAAGTGTTCTGGTGACAACACAATGCTATTCCCGGTGCCGCTGTGCTCAAGGCAAGTGCGCGTGGCATCGAGCACATCGGCGCACACCGCTTCAGCCGCGGCGAGCAGGCTGCCGACACGGAAGCAGAACATGCCGGAGTTCCAGTAGAAATTTCCAGAGGCGAGGTAATGCTCGGCCGTCGTGAGATCGGGCTTTTCGACAAAGCGCGCGATATCAAAGGCGTGCGCGCCGAGTGCCGCCCCACGCTCGATGTATCCGTAGCCGGTCTCGGGCTGCGTCGGTAGCACGCCAAAGGTGGTCAGTTTGCCGGAAGCAGCAAGCTCGGCGGCGTGTGTCACTGCCAGCTGGAACGCGCTGATGTTGCTGATCAGGTGATCAGCCGCAAGCACCAACATCAGCGCGTCGTCGCCGTGCGCGCGCTGGATCGCCAGTGCTGCAGCCAGCACCGCGGGCGCCGTATTGCGCGCCACCGGTTCGAGCAGAAATCGCTGCCTGGACGCGTCGAAGCCGGGAATCTGCGCGTACGCGTCGCGAGTGATAAAACTGTAGTCGCGACTGGTCACGGTATAGATTGGTGCATCGGGGGACGCAACCGCCAGCGCACGTTTGGCCGTTTTCTCGATCAGTGTCTCGCCGTCGGGCAGCGCCATGAACGGTTTCGGAAACAGGCGTCGCGATACCGGCCACAGCCGTGTGCCAGCACCACCGGAAAGAATGACGGGAATCAGCATCGACATGGGTGCGCTCAGGATTGCTGGGGCCAGCGCGTGCGCTCATCGGCGATCGCACAGAGGGTTGATTGCAGTCCCTGTCGCCAGTGTGGCAGGAACACGTCAAACGTGGACCGCAGCTTGTGCGTGTCCAGCACTGACCACGCCGGCCGCTGCGCTGGGGTTTTGAGTTCAGCGCTGGTGATGGCGCTGACTTCGGGTCGTCGCGCGATTAAATTTGCAGTATGGGCAAGATCGAAAATTTCGTTGGCAAATTCGTACCAGCTGGTGTGTTCCGACGCGGTCAGGTGATAGGTGCCAAATCGCGGATCATCGGACGTCGCTTGGCGCAGGGTGACAATCAACTGTGCGGTGACCTGGGCAATGAGCACGGCGGTGGTAGGTGTGCCGAACTGGTCGGCGACAACGCTCAACCGCGCGCGCTCACCAGCCAGGCGCAGCATCGTACGCAGAAAATTGTTACCGCGCGGACCGTATACCCACGCGGTGCGCAGAATCAGATGTGCCGCGCCACTGTCGCGCAGCGCCCGCTCCCCGGCGAGTTTGCTGTGTCCGTAGGCACCAAGCGGCGCGGTACGATTGTCCTCGGCCCAGGGTATGCGGCCATCACCGGGAAACACGTAGTCGGTGGAATAGTGGATCACGCGCGCATCGATCGATCGCGCTGCCTCAGCAATGACCGATACAGCTTGGGCATTGATGCGCATGGCCAAGTCGGGCTCGGCTTCTGCCCGGTCCACCGCAGTGTAGGCAGCGGCGTTAACGATCCAGTCGGAGCGTTCGGCAAGGATCAGTTCGCGCAGCGAGTCAAAGTTGGAAAGGTCTGCCTGCAGACAGGCGAATCCGCCACTGTCCACGCCTTTGCGTGTGGTCGCGGCGACTACGCCGAGCGCGGATAACGCCGATTGCAGTGCGAATCCGACCTGGCCGTCGGCGCCGAGCAGCAGCATTTTCATACTTCAGAACTTCCGGATAGCTGAGCTGGATACGCTGGCAGTCGTTCTGTGGTGATTTCTGCCAGCAGCGGCGCACGCGCGTCTTTGACCGAAAGCGATGGCGCACGGATTGGCCAATCGATGCTCAGGGCGGGATCGTCCCAACGTAGATTGGCGTCACCGGCGTGGTCATAGGGCGCCGTGCATAGATAGTGAAACAACGCCGTCTCGCTGGTGACCACGAAGCCGTGCGCGAAGCCTTCGGGAATCCATAACTGACGCTTGTTGCTGGCGGAAAGGACAGCTGCAGTTGAGTTGCCAAACGTGGGCGAACCGCGACGAATATCCACCGCCACATCGAACACTTCGCCTTCAAGCACGCTGACCAGTTTGCCTTGCGGATTCGGCCACTGATAGTGCAGTCCGCGCAATACGCCGTATGCGGAGCGCGAAACATTTACTTGCACGACCGGAAACTTGATCCCGGCTTCGGTGTAGCGCAGGTCGTTCCAGCTTTCAAAAAAGAAGCCACGATCGTCGCCAAAAACCTGGGGCTCGATCAGCTTCACTTCGGGGAGCGATGTGTTGATCACACGCATGGACTTTCCAGATTTTGCCAGTGCCGCGAGGCGCCTTGTGGAGTCAAACAAGTAAGCCGATTCAGGTCATTGCAGCGCTTGCGGGCACGACTCAATGCATGCCCTCGCCCCTGGCGACACGCAGCAGATACTCGCCGTAACCGCTCTTGCGCAGCGGTTGGGCGATACGAGACAGTTGTTCGGCGTCGATCCAGCGGTTCTGAAAAGCAATCTCCTCCGGGCAGCACACGCGCAGCCCCTGACGCGCTTCGATGGTCTCGATGAAATTGCCGGCCTGCAGCAGCGACTCGTGGGTGCCAGTATCGAGCCACGCATAACCGCGGCCAAGTTTCTCTACCCGCAGACTGCCCTCGTTCAGGTAACACCGATTCAGATCGGTGATCTCCAATTCACCGCGCGCCGATGGTTTGAGGTCGCGGGCGAAATCGCAGGCGCGGCCATCATAGAAGTACAAGCCGGTGACAGCGAAGTTCGATTTTGGGATCAGAGGTTTTTCCTCCAGACCGATCGCCCGGCCACTGGCATCGAACTCGGCTACGCCGTACCGCGCCGGGTCCTTCACCCAGTAACCGAACACGGTGGCGCCACGGTCCTGCATTGCCGCGCGACGCAATACCTCGGTCAGCCCATGGCCGTAGAAAATGTTGTCACCCAGCACCAGACAAGACGGCTTGCCCGCGATGAAATCGCGGCCGATCTGATAGGCCTGCGCCAGTCCATCGGGACTAGGCTGCGCCGCATAGAAAATCGACATGCCCCAGGCGCTGCCATCGCCGAGCAGACGCCGGAAAAGATCCTGCTCATGCGGTGTATTGATGATCAGCACCTCGCGAATGCCAGCCAGCATCAGCACGCTCAGCGGGTAGTAGATCATTGGCTTGTCGTACACCGGCAGCAATTGCTTGCTGATCGATAGCGTCAGGGGATGCAAGCGAGTGCCGGCGCCGCCGGCGAGGAGTATGCCTTTCGTGGTCACGCATTTGTCCCGGTGTATGCGGCGCGCAGTTTACTGTAGATGCGGGGTTCGATCTGCATACGCTTGAGCCATGTGACGATTGCAAAAAATCCAGCACATGCCAAGGAATTCCCGCAGTTACAAATGGCCGAGTCGTTCGCCGCGATACGAGCCATCGCCAATGCGATCACACCAGAGCTGATTGGCCAGATACCAGTCGACCGTCCGCGCCAGTCCACTCTCAAAGGTTTCGGCTGGCTTCCAGCCCAGTTCGCGCTGAATCTTGCTGGCGTCGATGGCGTAGCGGCGGTCGTGTCCGGGGCGGTCCTTGACGTAGCTGATCAGCGCCTCGCGCGAGCTGCCATCGGCGCGCGGGCGGCGTTCATCGATCAACTCGACGATCGAACGCACGACGTGGATATTCTCGCGCTCGGCGTCGCCACCGATGTTGTAGACCTCTCCGGCGCGACCGCGTTCAAGCACGGCACGGATCGCCGCGCAGTGGTCGCCGACGTAGAGCCAATCGCGCACGTTGCGGCCATCGCCATAGACCGGCAGCGGATGGTTGCTCAGCGCTTTCTGGATCATCAGCGGAACCAGCTTCTCCGGAAACTGATAAGGCCCATAGTTGTTCGAGCAGTTGGTTGTCAGCGTCGGCAGTCCATAGGTGTGGTGGAAGGCGCGCACCAGATGGTCGCTGGCAGCTTTGCTGGCGGAGTAGGGCGAGTTCGGCGCGTAGGGCGTGCTTTCGGTGAATTTTCCGCTGTTGCCAAGTGAACCATAGACCTCATCGGTCGACACATGCAGAAAGCGAAAGCTGGCTTTGGCCTCATCGTCGAGCGCGCGCCAGTAGCCAAGCGTTGCTTCAAGCAGCGAAAGCGTGCCAACGACATTGGTTTGCACAAACGCGGCCGGACCATCGATCGAGCGGTCGACATGACTCTCTGCAGCAAAGTTGACGATGGCGTCAGGGCGATGCTCGGCGAGCAGGGCCGCCAACAATTCACGGTCACCGATGTCGCCGTGCACAAAACGATGTGCGCTGTGGCCTTGCAGCGTTTTAAGCGTGTCCAGATTTCCGGCGTAGGTCAACGCATCCAGATTGACGATGCGCGCGACCGCACCAGCGTGCTCCAGTACGAAATTGCCACCAATGAATCCGGCACCGCCGGTAACCAGCCAGGTTTTCATCAAGACTCCAATGCAATGGGAATACGCTTCGACCGCACGGTCTGCCAGGAGTTTCAGGCTGGCGAGCCGGGCATTGTAATCGTTGCCGGGGCTACTGCAGCGCCGGGGTCTGGTGTTGCGTTAGGCGCAGCAGCGCCAGCGCCAGCAGCGGATTGGCCGCGGCGAGCAGATAGTGATAAACGTCGACGCGAAGCATTGGGCCGATGTGCCCGACGCTGCCGACCCAGAGGCCGGCTGCTGCGTACAGTGCGATTGCCCACGCAATCATCAGAAATGCGATTCGATCGCTGCGCACGGACGCCAGTGCGGCGACCAGGGCCGCCGCCAGACCCGTGGCTCCGATCAGGGTGGTGTAACGGTCCACACCTGGCCACAACGCCAGCAGGCCAAGCACGAACGCCGGTGCGATGATCTCCCACGCACGTGGAACTGCATGCCGCTGCTGCGTGCGCCACAAGATCCAGCAGAACAGCGGAAACGCCAGCAGCGCGGCAATACGACTGGCTTGTCCGTGCCATTCGACCAGCGCTGAAACTCCGGCGAAGCGCAGCAAACCCAGCGTTGCAGCGAGCGCAATCAGCGCCATGCAAAGCGCTGCACCGGTCTGCCGACCACGCCACAATTGCCAAGCAGACCCGATGGATGCAAGTGCGAGCACTGCGTCGGAGCAGACTGTAGAAATCTGCACGTCAAGCCTCGATCGGATCGATGCCGCGTTGGGCTAATCTCAGTCCAAACATCGCCGCCAACCCTGATGCGACCAATGCGAACGCGATGACTGAACTCAGGGCGGGGGACAACGCATTGCCGAACCAGTGTCCCGTGATCGATACCCCGCAGGCGATGGACAACAGCCGAATCAGCTCGAGCCAGCGGAACCCTGGCCGCGCTTCAAGCAGACCACCGAGAATCCAAAGCGAGGCGAGAACGAACAGGGCGTACAGGCCGGCATCGATTCTGTTGAGCATGGGCAAAATGGCCAAAAAGTGCGTGCCGGCAGCAACGATTGCGATGAACTGCAACAGACAATAAACCTGGGCGAAAATTGTAAGCGTGGTGTCGTACTTGCGCACGCGCTCGATTGCAAACGCCGGTTTCGGATATGCCAGTGCAACATCGTTCGGCCGCCAGCCGGGACGTGCAATCCACACGCGCAGCTTGTCGCCCCAACGCCGCGCATGCCAACTGTCGCGGGCGAGATCGAAATAGGTGTCGAGATTGGCCCGCAGCGGGTTCCAGCTGCGCAGTGGCGCACGTGTACCGTAGACCACGGGATCGTCGGCGCGCTCGTCTTGAAAAGTACCGAATAGGCGATCCCACACGATCAAAATGCCACCGTAGTTTTTGTCGACATACTGATCATTGACGCCATGATGCACGCGATGATTCGACGGCGAGGCGAACACCCGATCGAACCAGCCGAGTCGACCGATCTGTTCGGTGTGAATCCAGTACTGGTAAAGCAGGTCGATCAACGCCACGCTGGCAAACACCAGCGGTGGCACGCCGGCCACTGCCATCGGCAGATAGAACACCCAACCGAGCAGGAACCCGCTGCTGGTCTGGCGTAGTGCGGTGCTGAGGTTGAACTCCTCACTCTGATGGTGCACGACATGCGCCGCCCAAAGAATATTTACTTCGTGGCCGAGACGGTGATGCCAGTAGTAGAGAAAATCATACGCCACCAGCGCCCCAATCCAGATCAGGATCGACGTGGCCGGCAAGTCAAACAGGCGTACCTGCTCATAGATCCAGACATAGATGCCGAGCGACAACAGGCGCGTGAACACGCCCGCGACTTGAGACATGGTGCCGAGGCTGACGCTGTTGATCGAATCGGCCAGGCGATACGCGCTGCGCCGACGCGCGCGCGCGACCGCGATTTCGATGGCCATCAACAGAAAGAACACCGGTATGGCGTAGACGATGGGATTCATGCGCCGATCTCAGCAGTAGTTGCCTGGCGCGGCAAGCGCCGAGCCGGCGAACGCATGGTGGCAACGCTTCTTCAACTGCGGCGATCAGCCAATGGCGGTCGAAGTGATCAACATCTGCGACCAGCCAGCGCGCTTTGTGAATGGGTTCGAGGATTGAACCTATCAAAATCATGTCGCCTGTAGTCGAAATAGCTGGTGCATCTGGCCTGCGGAACTTATCGTGCAGCGGACTCGACGGCACTTTTAACCGAAATGCACAGTTCATGCGAACGCATGTTCGGGCGCGCGTTCGGGCTTCGGTTGTTCGAGCGTTCAACCGCTGATATAAAGAGGCGCTAGCCCGCCACGGAATGAGCGGACGCACCTGCCAATGTATGGGTTCGGCTCATGGAACGCCGCTGGCCCGCACCTCATTCAGTCAAGAGGCAATACCAATGAAGACTTCCATCCGAGTCGGCGCACTGGCGTCAGCCATTTCCATAGCTCTGCTGGGCGCCGGCAGCTACGCCCCGGTGCAGGCGCAAACCCCTGTCTTGGCTTCTGAGGAAGCACGCGAGTCCTACATTGTGCGCTTCGTCAACGGAGGCGTCCTGCAGCGAATCACGGCGGCGCAGCCCCAAATGGCGCGTGCCGGGGATCGAATCAACCTTCGCAGTGCTGCGGCCCAGCTACTGAAATTGGAAGTGAATCGTGTTCAGCTCGAACGCATTGCCGCGATCTCGCAGCGACTCGACCGACAAGTGTCTCCAACGCATCACTATCAAGTGGCAATGAATGGCGTGGCGCTTGAGCTGTCCGCAGAAGAAGCACAGCAGATATCCGTGCTTGCCGGCGTAGAAAGCGTGCGCAAGGCCGGGGTCGAATATCTCCACACTTATCGTGGACCGAGCTTTATCGGGGCTGACCAACTCTGGGACATCCCGGGACCGATACCAGTAGCCGGTACGCGCGGGCAGGGCATTGTTGTGGCCTCGATCGATGGGGGCACCAACCTGGATCACCCGTCCTTCGCCAACGACCCATCGTGTGGATTTAGCGTCGCCAATCCTAAGCGAATCAGCGCGGTGGATTGCGCGACTACGGACGTCGGCGGACGCTGCAATGGCCCGGCCCCAGAGGACACGGCAACGGGGCACGGCGTGCACACGTCGAGCACGGCGGTCGGTAATACTGTTACGACTTCTGCAGTGCCTGCACCGACGTTGCCTTTCGGGTTCACTTCTATTGCAGGCGTCGCCCCATGCGGCAGTCTGCGCAGCTACAAAGCTTGCGACAGCTCGACCTGTGCCGGCGCAGCGATCGTGGCGTCGATCGACAACGCGATCGAAGATGGGGTCGATGTCATCAATTTTTCGATTTCAGGCGGTACCTCGCCTTGGGTTGACAATGACCGCCTGTTCCTTGACGCAGTGGGTGCAGGCATTTTCGTCGCAGCCTCTGCTGGCAACACGCGAGACACGAACCCGACTCCAGAAGGAGATGTGAACCATCTCGGTCCGTGGGTGATGACTGTAGCTGCGTCTTCGCACGATCAGAACTATGTCGTGAGTGGGTTGCTCAATACCGTGGCCCCTGGCACACCGCCTGCGAATACTCAGAACATTCCGTTGGCGAAGGGTGGCGGGACGCTACCCGGCACCGTGTTGAATGACGTGCCGATTCGTCAACATCCAACTAATCCGCTCGCGTGCACCTCCACCGGCGGGATTCCGGCAAGCTTCTATGCAGGCGCGGTCGCACATGTACCGCGCGGTTCATGTACGTTTGTGGAAAAGATCCAGAACGCGACGGCTGCCGGCGCACAAGTGGTCATTCTTTCCAATAATGTCGCTGGAGTGTTGAATCCGGCAACTGGTGGCGAGTCGACGCCTACCTACACCATTTTGCAGACCGAAGGAGCGGCGCTGACCAGCTTCATCAATGCCAGCGCGCCGACCGAAGTGCTTGTCGACTTCAACCCGGCACAGGCCCTGGGTGACGTGCTTGCGAATTTTAGCCTGCGTGGTCCCAGTGCCCTGACTTCAGTGACCAAACCGGACATCACCGCACCAGGAACTGCGATTTACGCCGCGCTACACGACATCGGACTCAATTACGGCACGATGGGCGGTACCTCGATGTCCTCGCCGCATGTGGCAGGCGCAGCGGCTCTGGTGCGCGCCATTCAGCCGACATGGACGCCTTCTGAAGTTCACTCCGCGCTGATGCTGACCAGCAAGGTAGCTGGCCTCAACGACCTCATGTCAGCGCCCTGGACGGCAGACGATGTTGGGTCGGGTCGTGCGCAGGTAAACGAGGCGCCCTTTGCCGGGTTTGTGCTGCGCGAGACATTTGCCAATTTCCTCGCCGCCAATCCTTCAAGCGCCGGCGATCCGAAGACGTTGAACCTGGCAAGCGCGCGCAACATGGCCTGCGTGGGTTCGTGTTTGTGGACGCGTACGCTCACCAACTCCAAAGCGGTGCCTACTTCCTGGACGGTGACAGTCAACAATGTCGCTGGGTTGAACGTGGTTGTGACGCCGGCGACGTTCAGTTTTGGGGGTGGTGTTGGCGGCGTCAACATTTTTGCAAATGGATTTGAGACCCCAGTCACGATCATCGACGATCAGCTGTTAACCATCACAGCTACTCCTGGCGAGGTGATTGCAGCCCCGCGGTTCGTGCGTATCGACTTCACCGAGGACAACAACCAAGCCCCGGACGCGCATATGTATGTGACGGTGCAAGGCGGTCTCTAAGCGTTCAGTCGGGAGCGAAAGCGCCAAAATTGTGAAATCCAAAGCCCGGCACCATGCCGGGCTTCACTTTTTCGCGAATGCTTTTTCGCGAACGCTTCGCGGAACCGGGCTGAACCCACTAGAATCGAGGGCCTAGCTCCCCTGAGCCCGTTCTGTGATCCAGGTTCCCGGTTATCTGATCAAGCGAGAAGTCGGTGTCGGCGGCATGGCGATGGTCTATCTCGCCGTGCAGACGTCGCTTGAGCGCGAGGTTGCGCTCAAAGTGATGAATCCGGCCATGGTGTCGGACCCGAGCTTTTCGCGACGATTCATGCAGGAGGCGCGCACGCTCGCCTCGCTGTCGCATCCCAACATCGTGGCGGTTTATGACGTCGGCATCACCGAGGAGAAGTTGCATTACTTCTCGATGCAGCATCTGCCCAACGGCGATTTTCTCAAGCGCATTCATCACGGGGCACCCGAGTCGGAAGCGGTCAGGGTGTTGGCCGGGGTGGCACGGGCACTGGGTTATGCGCACCAGCGCGGCTTCGTGCATCGCGATGTGGCGCCGGGCAACGTGCTGTTCGATATCAACGACAATCCGGTACTCACTGATTTTGGCATCGCGCGCGCAGTCACCAAAACCTCGCGCATCACCAATGCTGGCGTCAGTGTCGGTACCAGTCACTACATGAGTCCTGAACAGGCGCGCGGTGGGGATGTCGACGGGCGATCGGACATCTATTCACTGGGTGCGCTGGCGTTTGAGGCGGTCACCGGCAATCCGCCCTACAACGGCGATGATGGATTCGCCATTGCCTATGCACACGTGTTCGAGCCAGTGCCACGGCTACCCGATGACAAGTTGCATTGGCAGACCTTGATCGATCGGGCGATGGCCAAGGACCCGAACGAGCGATTTCAGAACACGGAAGAGTTTCTGGCTGAACTCGCACGACTGGAGCCACGCATCGGTTCTGCGCGACATGCATTACCGTCCAGTACCGCTGCCGGCGCGCCGACGGTAGCCCTGCCACTACCAGTCATGGTGCCGGTCACTGCCTTGAGCCATCCACTGCCAGTGCTCCCGGCCAAGCCCGCCGCGATGCCCGAGCCAATGGCCAGTCCGTTGACCGGTCAGGTCTCGCCTAGCGCGGTAGCGACTGATCCATTGACGCCGGCCGCTGCTGCAACGAGTGCCGCGCCCTCGCCCAGCCCAGTTCATTTAGATCGGCCCACACCACTGGCCAACCGCGCCGTGCCCAGGTCAGTGCAAGACGCAGTCGATGATTCCGCAGCGGTGGCGCCAACACCTGCTGCCGCCAAGCCATCGCGTGTGGGTTGGGTCGTGTTCACTTTGGTTTTAGCGGGTGCCTTGCTGGTGGCGTTGGGCATGTGGCAGCAACGGGGTGGAAAAGAAAACGCCATCAGCGCCTCGATCAAGGCCAACACGCGACCGCCACCCGAGGAATCAACACCGCAAGAAACCGTAACGGATGTGCGGCAAACGATTGAGCCTGCGCAGACGACCGATCCAGTCGCTGGCGACGGAATCGTCGCGGATGATTTGGCCACAGCCGATCTACTCGCCACAGACGCGGCACTCGATCCGGCCATTGAAGCGCAAATGCGCAACGCGCTCGCCATCACGGTGGTTGATCCAATCGCATTTCTGACGTCGATGGGCCGCGCCGACATCGCGGCGCAACGCTTGTCGCAACCACCAGGGCGCAATGCGACAGATCGCTACCGCCTGCTCTTGCGCATGCGACCGGAGGGCATCGAAGCCAAAATGGGTCTGCTCAATACCGGACGGGCTTTCGCCAAGATCGCAGCCGAAAAGCTCGCTGAAGGCAAGATCAGCGAATGGATCGAAGGCTCACAGCGTGCCATCGAAGTTGCCGGAGCATTCGACACCGCAGGTGAGCTGAAATCGCAATTCGAGCGGCAGCGCACCGCCCTGATCACGCCCTTGCTGGCGACCGGCGCGCAAGCGATCGAGAAGTGGGATGAGCCCAAGGCCAAAGCCGCGTTCGAGCGTGCGCTGCTGATCGCTCCTGGCAACAAAGAGGCGAGTGACGGATTGAAGCGTGCTTCCGGTATTGGCAAGCCTGGCTACGCCTTCACCGATGTTGAGGGCGCAAAGCAATCGGGGCCGGCGATGATGGTCGCCGCCGTAGCGGGCAAGCGATTGGCCATTGCGCGCGGTGAAATCAGTGTGGCCGAGTTCCGCCGTTTCTGGGCGGGTGAAGGCTCGCGCACGCGTTCTGTGCGGCCCAGTTGCCGCGACCGTGAGTCGCTGTTTCGTAGTTCCCGCTCACGTACCTGGCAAGCGCCCGGGTTCAATCAAGGCGCCGACCATCCGGTAGTCTGCGTCAGTTGGGATGATGCCAAGGCCTACGTTGATTGGTTGTCGAAAGCGACCGGCAAGCGCTATCGGCTGCTGGATGCCAACGAGTGGTCAGCTTTGGCACGCTCTGCCAACAAGGGCGATACCTGTCGCGCCAATGTCGGCGATCAGCAGTTCAACGCGACCTATCGTGATCGCGCAGCGCTGAGTTGTGCCGATGGATTTGCTGAGACAGCGCCAGCGCGTCGCTTTGCCGCGGCCGCCGGCATTCACGATCTGGCCGGCAACGTCCGCGAGTGGGTTTCGGATTGCGAATCGGGTTGCCGCAAGCACTTGGCAATGGGGAGCGCCTGGGCCAGCAACGCTGCCGAGTTGGACTTGGCGCAGCGCCACAGTTTCGATACTGATACTGCTTTCAATACCGTCGGATTACGGGTAGCGCGCGAAGTTGATTGATCGCGCCTGCGGTGTAACCTGTCGTTTGCAGGTGAATGCGCGGTGACGCGTTGGCTCGCGGTTTTATCCGGGACCCGGGCGAGCCCGTGCCCGCATCCGGCCGTGCGGATCGACTTCTCCCGGTGGCAGAAGAGAGTAAACAGTGTCCTGTGACCACGGTACTTTGATCGGGGAGGCTATGCGTTGGCCGCGGCTCCGCTATGATTGGCAGCGAGAAAACACCAAGACTCTGGAGCGACGAGCGCAATGAAACTCCTTTTCCCCAACGGCGAGCATGGCCCGGCCGAATTGAATCCGGGAATCACGCACATTGGCAGCGGTGCCGGGGCAGACGTTGTGCTGATGGCTGCGGGTATCGCGCCGCAACATTGTGAAGTGCACATGGGCGGGAGTGGGGCCACGCTCAGGCTCACCAGCGCAGCCAATGCGGTGGCGCTGAATGGCAAGCAAGTGGTCGGCGATTCCGCGATCAAACCGGGGGACATCATCTTGTTCGGAAAGATCGGCGCCCGCGTCGTCGCCTCCGACAAGAACAAGCCGATGCCCTCGATCACCCGACCGCCGGCCGCTGAGGATGTTGAAGATGGTCGCACCAAGGTGCGTCAGGCCCTACCCAAATTTATTTTGCGGGGCGTATCGGGCAGTACCTTCGGCAAGAATTTCGCGCTGCAGGGCACGATGACTGTTGGTCGCCAGCCAGATTGCGATATCTGCATTCCCTCAGACGAAGTCTCGCGCCATCGCGCCAAGCTGCAAGTGATGCCGGATGGGATTGCGGTTGAAGACATCGGTTCGGCCAACGGTACCTTCGTTGACAACAAGCGCGTTCACACCGGTATGCTCAAGCCGGGGCAAGAGCTGCGCCTGGATACTGTCCGCTTCATGCTGGTGTCGCCAGCGTTGGAGATGCAGAAGATCGCTGCTGCTTCCGATACCGCCAAACGCACCGCGGTGTCCGCGGCCCCGGCTACTTCTGGGGGTGGCATTGGCAAGTGGGTGATCATTGGCACGGTGCTGACCGCACTGGTCGTTGGTGGGTTGTTTGCCGCGGGCGTGATCAGCCTCTGATCATCGAGGCATCGGAGCTGTTCTAGAGCGAGGCTTGCTGCGCTGTTGTGGCTCGGCAACGTACAGCGAGCCGGGCTTTACAGCATGCGCAGCGATAAATCGATCGCACGCACATGCTTGGTCAGCGCACCGACCGAGATGTAATCGACGCCGATCGCTGCGAGTTCCGACAGCCGCTCGAACGCAACGCCTCCGGATATTTCCAATTGCACGCGCCCTGCGTTGAGCACGACCGCAGTGTGCATGTCATCGGCCGACAACTCGTCAAGCATGATGCGATCAGGCTGTGCCGCCAGCGCAAGTTCGAATTCGGCGAGATTTTCCACCTCGATTTCAACCATGCGGCCGCGTGCGATATCGCGCGCAGCGGCTACGGCAGCAGCGATTGAACCCGCCGCACGGATATGGTTTTCCTTGATCAGCACGGCGTCGAACAGGCCAGCGCGGTGATTGCTCGCGCCACCGCAATGCACCGCATACTTCTGCGCAACACGCAGACCGGGCAAGGTCTTGCGCGTATCCAGTATGCGCGTGCGCGTGCCCTTGACCGCATCGGCGTAGCGCCGGGCAACGGTGGCGGTTCCACAGAGCGTTTGCAAGAAGTTGAGCGCCGTGCGCTCGGCGCTGACGATCGCGCGCGCCTTGCCACTGATCTCGCATAGCGTCTGTCCGGCGCGGATCGCGTCGCCGTCCGCCGCGTGCCAGCGAATCGTGGACTGACTATCGAGCGCGTGGAACGCGGCCGCAGCCCAGTCGCTGCCACAAAGCACCGCATCCTCGCGCGTGATGATGTGCGCCCGACCATCGTGCCACGCGGGTAACAGCTGTGCAGTGAGGTCGATGGCGCCGAGATCTTCTTCAAGCGCGCGCGCGACATCGGCGCGCACCAGCGTGGCGCTCACCGCAGTCGGCACAAACTTCATTGCGGAAAATCGTGCAACTGAGTCGTGCCTATACCGGAGTCTGGCAGTAACACGGGTATGCCATCATCGACGCGGTAGATGACTTTGCTGTCGTCGCTGATCAGACCCTCTTGGATCGCCTGGGTGACCGCAGCGCCAGTGACGAACTGCACATCACCGCGGCTGATCGCCTGGTTGACGAACTCGGTGCGGGCCTTGCCGAGCGCAAGCAATGGCCTTTTGCTGACTGGGCAGCAAAGAATGGAGAGAAAGCGCGAATCCAGAGCCATGACAGCTACGCAAAGTGAGTGAGCGGCTAAGATAGCAGCGACCGGCCTGCATGTTTATTGTCGGGGTGTTGCAAGGGAATCCCGATAAGGGTTTTCTCTGCGGTTGCTGACATTGCGCGGTGCAGCGGGTGCGGAGCGAATCATGGCCGCAGTAGGATGGGTGGGAGATGTGCGGGCCACCGCGAGAACCCGGTAGAACTCGGAGCGAGTATGAGCGAAGCGACTGTGCAGGTAGGCGTTGTGATGGGCTCGCGTTCCGATTGGGAGACGCTGAAGCACTGTGTCGACACGCTGGAGCGCCTGGGCATCAGCCACGAAGCGCGCGTGGTATCTGCGCATCGCACGCCCGACCTGCTGTTTGCTTATGCCGAGCAGGCGAGTGGTCGCGGCATCAAGGTGATCGTCGCGGGCGCTGGCGGGGCTGCCCATCTGCCGGGAATGTTGTCCGCGAAGACGCGGCTGCCGGTGCTTGGCGTTCCGGTGCAGTCGCGAGCGCTCAATGGTGTTGATTCGCTATTGTCGATGGTGCAGATGCCAGCGGGTGTGCCGGTGGGCACTCTGGCTATCGGTACCGCAGGCGCGATCAATGCGGCATTGTTGGCAGCTGCGATACTCGCATTGAGCGATACCCGGGTGGCGACGGCGTTGGAAGAATTCCGCCGGCTGCAGACCGAGCAAGTGCTCAGCAAATCAGACCCGAGGCTGCCATGACCACGATCGGCATTTTGGGCGGAGGCCAATTGGCGCGCATGCTGGCTCTTTCCGGTGCTCCGCTGGGCATGCGTTTTCTTGCGCTGGATGTAGCGCCGGATGCCTGTGCGGCGCAGTTCGTGCCGCTGATCGTGGCCGACTATCACGACACAGCCGCGTTGGCGCGCTTCGCCAGTGAGGTGGACGTGGTCACATTTGATTTCGAAAACGTGCCGGCAGACTCGGCACACTGGTTAGCCGAACGTCTGCCGGTGTATCCCAATCCCGACGCGCTCGAGGTGGCTCAGGATCGCCTGCAAGAGAAGCAACTTTTCCAGGAACTCGGCATGGCCACGCCCGAATACCGGGCTGTGGATTCACGCGAAGACCTGGATTTGGCCTGCACCGAGATCGGGTTTCCGTGCATCCTCAAAACACGCCGGCTCGGATATGACGGTAAAGGACAGTTCCGTCTGCGCTCAGCCGACGACATCGCCGCGGCATGGGCGGCGCTTGGACGCGCGCCGTTGATTCTCGAAGCCTTCATACCATTCGATCGCGAGCTTTCTGTGGTTGCAGTGCGTGCGCAGGATGGCGAGTTCCGCGCCTATCCACTGACGCAAAACTGGCATGCGGATGGCGTACTGTCACTCAGTCTGGCGCCAGCGCCCAACAGCGATGAGGTTGCCGCCGAGGCATTCGAGTTCGCACAACTGCTCGCTGATCGTCTCGACTATGTTGGTGTGTTCGCATTGGAGCTTTTCGAACGCGATGGTCAGCTGCTCGCCAATGAAATGGCGCCGCGCGTGCACAATTCAGGACACTGGACGATCGAGGGCGCCGACTGCAGCCAGTTCGCCAACCATCTGCGGGCGGTGGCAGGCTTGCCCTTGGGCAGCACGGCAACCCTTGGCATCTCCGCGATGCTCAACTGGATTGGCGAGCTTCCCGATCGCCAACCGGTAATGGCGGAGCCGCGTGGCTATTTTCACGACTACGGCAAAACTGCGCGCGTTGGTCGCAAAGTCGGGCATGCCACTTTGGTTGCCGCAACTCCGACGCAGCTGGCCGCAGCATTGGTACGCGTTGCCTGCGCGATTGATCGCATGCCCCAAGTTGAGGCGGCACTGGCACTGCTGGCACCCGTCCAGGGAAGGTCTGAATAAGTCTGCACTTCGTCTTCGCCGCACTGCTTATTGCTTTCCAAACCCCCGCTCTCAACAGTGGAGCTGGTCAAAACCTGCGGTTTTTCGCCCCCTGACTCAGGGGGCTATCGCGGCTCCGGACTTGTTCAGAGGTTCCCTAGGAGTGAGGCGCTTCGGCGCCGGCCGAGCCGGCACCCATCGATCCGATCAGCCGAGCCCAACCAGAAACTCTCAAACACTGCCCGCTATCGACCACTGAGGCGGCTCGCTATGCTGCGCGCGCGCAAATTTCGTATCCCAATTCTCGGAACCCGTTATGACCCAGCAGACTGTACTCAATGCAACGCATCGCGCGCTCGGCGCACGTATGGTGGATTTTGGCGGCTGGGACATGCCGATCAACTACGGATCGCAGATCGACGAGCATCATCAGGTGCGGCGCGATGCCGGCATGTTCGATGTTTCGCATATGACCGTGGTGGATCTGCGCGGCGCGCGCGTGCGCGATTTCCTGCGCTATCTGCTGGCCAACAATATCGACAAGCTGAAGTCTGCAGGCAAAGCGCTTTACAGCTGCATGCTCAATGAACAGGGTGGCGTGATCGACGACCTGATCGTCTATTTCCGCGATGAGCAGTTTTTTCGCATGGTGGTCAACGCCGCTACGCGCGACAAGGATCTCGATTGGCTGGCGCGCCACGCCAGCGTATTCGGCGTCACCCTGCAGGAGCGCAGCGATTTTGCCATGATTGCGGTGCAGGGACCGAATGCGCGTGCCAAGTGCGCCGGCCTGCTGTCTGCGGCCGGCGCTACCGCGGCGCTGAAGCTGGGCAAGTTCGCCGGCGCCGATATCGACGGAATGTTTGTCGCGCGCACGGGTTACACCGGTGAAGATGGTTTCGAGATTATGCTGCCCGGAGAAGGCGCAGCAGCCTTCTGGCAGCGGCTGTTGGATGCCGGTGTGCGGCCGGCGGGCCTCGGTGCACGCGATACGCTGCGCCTGGAAGCAGGCATGAATCTCTACGGTCAGGACATGGATGAGAGCGTGCTGCCGCTCGAGGCGGCGCTGACTTGGACCCTGGCGCTGGACTCTGATCGCGACTTCATCGGGCGCGCCACTTTGCTGGCAGCGCAGCAGGCAGGCGTGCGACGCGAAATGATTGGCCTGGTGATGGACGACAAGGGCGTGCTGCGCCATGGCCAGAGGGTGCTCACCGACTGCGGTGAAGGCGAGATCCTTTCCGGCTCGTTCGCGCCGACACTGGGCAAGTCGATCGCGTTTGCTCGCGTTCCGGCGGGCGCGCACGAAAACCTCCGCGTTGATATTCGCGGCCGCGAGGTTCCGGTGCGACTGGTGAAGTTTCCCTTTGTGCGAGACGGCAAACCCTGCGCGGGAATCTGATCACGCAGGCCATACGTCACTCGGTTACAATCGCGCCGTGTCCTGTTTCCATTCGTGTCCTATCCATCTCAGCGAGCATCGCCATGAACGAAATCCCAGGTGATCTGAAGTTCCTCAAGTCCCACGAGTGGGCGCGTCTCGAAGACAATGGCAACGTCACTGTCGGTATATCGGATCATGCCCAGGCGCAGCTTGGCGATCTGGTCTACGTCGAGTTGCCCACAGTTGGCGATCACGTCGACGCCGGCAATGGTGGCGCCGTTGTGGAGTCGGTCAAAGCGGCCTCAGATGTCTACAGTCCGATCTCGGGCACCGTAGTGGCGATCAATGAGGCGCTCAGCGACACTCCCGAAATCATCAACGGCGATGCCTGGGGCGAGGGTTGGATCTTCGTGATCAAGCCGAGCAAGCCGGCTGAGCTCGACGATCTGCTGTCTCCAGATGATTATGCTGAACTGATGGAAAACGAAGAGCACTGATCTCGCTCGCCATTGTTGACCGCGCTGGCCGCCTTCGCGCGGCCAGCTGCGTATTAGCGCAGGCTGTATCAGCGCGCCCCTTTCAAATCCGGAGTGGCACATGCCGTTTGTTCCGCATACTGAATCCGATGTTCAATCAATGCTCAAGGCGATCGGTGCCAAGCGCATCGACGACTTGTTCGACGAGATCCCGGAGTCCCTGCGCATAGGCGAACTCGCTGGTGTGCCCGCTGGCCTCAACGAGATGGAAGTCGGTCGTCTGATGCGCGAGCGCGCTGCACAGGATGGCGTGCCGCTTTGTTTTGCCGGTGCTGGTGCGTACGACCATCACATCCCCGCCGCGGTGTGGGCGATCGTGACGCGCGGCGAGTTCTATTCAGCCTACACGCCATATCAGGCTGAGGCCAGTCAGGGCACGCTGCAGTTGATCTACGAGTTCCAGACCGCGATGACCCGGCTGACCGGCCTGGATGTTTCCAACGCTTCGATGTACGACGGTGCCAGCGCACTGGCTGAGGCCGTGCTGATGGCAGAGCGCGCGCGCAAGAAGGGCGGAACGCGACGCGTGGTCGTGCCCAGCACTGTGCACCCGGCCTACCGCAAGGTAATGAAGACCATCCTGGGTACACAGCAGATTGAACTGGTTGAGGTTGCGTTCGATGCCGGCACCGGCAAAGTCGATCCCAAGGTGCTGGCGGCACTTGAGCTTCCTGAGTTCACCGCGCTGGTGATTCCGCAGCCGAACTATTTTGGCGTGCTCGAAGACGTGGATGCATTGACCGACTGGGCACACGCGCGCGGCGCCCTGGTGATCGCCGTAGTCAATCCGGTTGCCCTCGCTGTGTTGAAGGCGCCCGGACGATGGGGGCAAACCGGAGTCGACATCGCCTGCGGCGATGGGCAGCCACTGGGTGTACCAATGTCCTCGGGCGGTCCGTATTTCGGGTTCTTTTGTTGCAAGCTGGAACTGGTACGCAACATGCCCGGCCGCATCGTCGGCCGCACCACCGATCTCGACGGTCGCGAGGGATTCACGCTGACCTTGCAGGCACGCGAGCAGCACATTCGTCGCGCCAAGGCCACGTCAAACATCTGCACCAACCAGGGACTGTTGGTCACCGCAGCCACCATCTATATGGCCATGGTAGGTGCCGAGGGCCTGCGTCGTGTCGCCGCACAGTCAGCGCACAACACCCGTCAGTTGCGCGATGCGTTGTGTGCGATCGACGGCGTGCGACAGCTCTACAGCGGCGTTTTCTTTCATGAGGTCGCACTGCAGCTGTCCAAGCCAGCGCGCGTTGTGATCGACGCGCTTGCATCGCGCGGTCTGCTCGCCGGTGTCGCTGTAGGTGATCACTTTCCAGGTGCAGATGACGTCTTGTTGGTCTGCGCAACCGAGTGCAGAACTGCGCAAGACATCACAAAGTTTGCAAATGCTCTGCGTGAATGTCTGCAGTGAATTGCTGCGCAAGTCGTGTCCGAGGAACACACATGCGTGCCCTTTGGAGTGGTTCCAGCGAACGCGCGAATCGACCTAGATCAACAAATCAGTTGACAGTCAACGCGTCACGAATTAGTTTTGCGCCGAGCGTGACAGTCACAAGTCAACAATGAGCTGTAAGCAAATCACACAATGAGCTGCAAGCACATCAACGAAACATCCATCGAGTCGGACAAATCGCTTCCACAGCGATCGATGTTTCGTCTTTCCGCTCACGCTTCCCTTCATGGTCCAGATGGTTGTCTCATTGCCGTTGGTCACGGCAATGATCTGGGTCTTTATTGCGCACGCGCTTTACGGCAGTGAGCGCGCGCGTTCAACAACGGTTTTAACCGGGCAAGCAACTGCCAACCACAACAGGAGTACATAAAATGAAAGCAGCAACCACCAAGAAAGCAGCAACCAAGAAAGTTGTAACGAAAAAGAAAGTGACAGTGAAAGCCGCCGCCAAGCCGGCAGCGAAGAAAGCAGCCGCCAAGAAGCCGGCAGCGAAGAAGCCGGCAGCTAAGAAAGCTGCAGCCAAGAAGCCAGCTGCAAAGAAAGCCGCTGCTAAAAAGCCAGCTGCAAAGAAAGCCGCTGCTAAAAAGCCAGCTGCTAAGAAAAAATAAGTAGTTTGCTGATCTAGCAGTAGTTGGGTCTCTAAACCACCGCATGGCTGCCCGGCGTGCGGTGGTTTGTTTTTTCTGGGATTCGGAAATCCGATCGCTACGCGCGGCGCAGGCCAAGCCTGCAGATTGCAACATCGCCCACTTCCGTGAGCTGGTTCGCCAGCAACTCGCACCGAAGTTGGAACGCCTGAGCGTGTCGGGCCGTTGATCCTGAGTAGCAAATCGGATGGCGCGATTCATCTGGCGTTTACCACGTCGTTGATCCGGAAGATTGGTTCATCCCTTTCACTTGTGCCAGCCGACAGCAGCGCGGATCAGCTTGCCCGGCGGCATGACAGGAGCCAGCCCAATCACCCGATCGCTCTGCACTGAGGGGCAAGCATGCGGGTCGCGGCTGAAAACAAATGTCGCAGAAGCCGACGCAACCTGCACTCCACAGCTATTTTTCCTGCGGCGTGCGGTGACTCGGTTGGCGTTTTGAGACTTCGCTCCGGTTTTCATGTCTATAATCGCTCACCAAAGGCGCAGCGTCACAAGCCTGTGCGCCCGGCACCACTGGCCGTCTGTAAAGAGGATGCTCTGATGAACACCAAATTTTATGGCCGCTTCGGGAGCGGGTTTCGCTTAGGGTTGGTGCGTCCGCTCTATGGCGCAATGATTGTCGCGGTGCTGGCCTTGTCTGCGTGCGGCGATAAGGAAGAGCCAGCGAAAGTGGTGGCGCCGGTTGCTGCAAATGTCCAGGCGGGTGGTTCGGCCGAGGTAGCGCCGGGCACCGTCACTCCAGCCGCCGCTAGCACGGTGGTGCCGGCTACCGTACCCGAGCTGCTCAGCAGTGCATCGGCTGCCTTCAGTCAGGATCGTCTGGTAGCGCCGGAAGGCGACAATGCAATCGAGTACTACCTCGCCGTGTTGGACCAAGACAAAGACAGTGTTCAGGCGACGCAGGGACTGGTCGACCTTTTCCCTCTGGGTGTGAGCATCGCTGAGAAAGAAATCGCGGCGCGCAATGTCGATGAGGCCGTGCGCATCATCGGCCTGCTTGATGCGTCGAGCCCCGGTTCCTATACCGTACAGAAGCTGAAGTCGCGATTGGCCGCACTGCAGAACCAGATTCAGCGTGACGACGACCGTCGACTTGCGGCTGAGCAGGCGGTGCTGGCGACGCAGGCGCGGGCGCAGGTTGCTGCAACTGAGAGCACCGAGCCCTCGTCCACTGCGGCGCAACCCGCAGCAGGCACGCGTACGACACGCGAGACGCGACCAGTGGCCGAAGCCGAGTCAGAACCAGAAGTGGCCGCACCGCCTCCGGTAGCGCCCGCGCGACCGACCGGCGAAACCAAAGACGCCAAGGTGGTCCGCCAGGTGCAACCCGGCTATCCGCAATTGGCCTATCGGCGTCGGCTCACCGGTTGGGTTGAGATCCGATTCACCGTCGGTGTCGACGGCCGTGTCAGCGATGCCCAAATCATTCGTGCCGACCCGCCGCGCGCTTTCGATCGCGAAGCTATTCGCGCAGTCGAACAGTGGATGTTTGAACCGGCGTTACGTGATGGCAAGCCGGTGCCCTCGACACTCAACCGCCGCATCGAGTTCAAGTATCCGGGTTGAGATTTCGAGTTGACGCGATGCCTATGGGCATCGCGTGTAGCTGACGACGGCATCCAGGACTAGTTGCCCACAAGGGCACCGATGCCGTAGTGACTGGCCCGCAACCGCGCAGCCGATCGAGCCGCCCCCAACCAGCGCTCGAATTGCAGCTATTGGCGTTGCCGCTTGGTCTTCGCCCGCGCCCGTGGTTTGAACTTCGCCAGCTCCAGCCAATCGTGCGCTGGCAGGCCCAATCGTTGGTCCATCATGGTCGGGAAAAGCCCTGATGGCACGCCGGCTTCGCCGTTCCAGACGATCGCGATACCAAAATCTTCATTGGGCAACATACCCAGGACTGCGCGATAACCCTGGACTGCGCCAGCATGGAACACCATGTCGTGGCCAGAGTAGTCGAATACGCGCCAGCCAAGTGCATAGGCGGCCGTTCTCAGTCGCGCGCGGCGCCACGGTGAGGACGAGAGTTCGTTGGGTGTGGCGACCTGGGGCGCATGCAGCAACGCGATCAATTCGGGCGATAGCACTTCCGGATGGTGACCAAGTTGTGCCAACAGCCACTGACCGAGATCGTTGACACTGGCGTTGACGCCGGCCGCCGGTGGCACGTGATAATAGGTTTCTTTGGGAATCACCGAGCGCAGGGTGCCCAGGCTACCCACGTGGGGCAGCGCATAGCTGGTGCTGCCCAGCAATGCCTCGCGGCCATAGGTGGCGGTGGCCATACCCAGCGGATGGAACAGCCGCTTCTCGACTTGGTGCGAATAGAAATCGCCGGTAGCCGCAAACACCACATCGCCGATCAGGCTGAACGCGACATTCTGGTATGCGTAGCAATCGCCGACGGAGCACAGCGGCGAAATCGCGCCAAGTTTTTCCACCAGCATCGGATACGGTTCTTCTGACTCCAGCTGACGATCAAAGGTGTTGTAAGGCAGGCCGACACGATGACTGAGTAGTTCGTCGATGCGCAGACGGCCGGCACCATCATGGTCCTTGAGCAGGAAAGCCGGCACCATGTCCTGGACGCGGTCGTCCCAATCGATCACTCCTTGGTCAACCAGCAAACTGCTCAACGCCGAAGCAAACGCCTTGGACAATGACGCAATTCGAAACACCGTCTCGGCGCTGACCGCGGCGCGGGTATTGACGTCGGTAAGGCCGTAACCCTTGGCATCCACCACACGGCCATTGGATACCATCACCCAGGCCAGTCCGGGTACATAACCCGTGCGAATGATGCCGGTTGCCAGACGGTCCATTTCGTAGGCAAGCACGGTTTCCTGGCTCGCGTTGATCGGTGTCGGCAGGACGTGCGCGGGAGCAACGCTCTGACTCGACGTATCAGCCCAGGCCAGCGACGCCGCGCCAATCATTGCCATACCCACAGTCCGGCTCAGAATGGACTTGTCACGAACGACCCGAACGGCTGAGAAAATGTGCATGCTATGCTCTTTGGCGATCGCGCGATTATAGCAACGAGTCGCGTGGCGCGTGGCTGAAGCCCAGCCAAATCAATGACAACAAAGGAGTCACGACATGTGGGCAGGACTGATTTTTCTTGCGTTGTTGGCAGTGCTGGGATTCTGGGCAATGGGCATTTACAACAACCTGATCCGCGGACGCCGTGGTTACGAAAATGCGTTTGCGCAGATCGACGTGCAGTTGACCCGTCGCTCTGACCTGATTCCCAATCTGGTCGAAACGGCCAAGGGTTACATGGCGCACGAGCGCGATACGCTCGAAGCCGTGATCACCGCGCGCAACCAGGCAGTGAGCGGGCTGAAGAACGCGCAGGCGAATCCCGGCGAAGCCGGCGCCATGCAGGCGTTGGCCGGAGCCGAGGGCCAGCTCACCGGCGCGCTGGGCCGGCTGTTCGCGCTGTCAGAGGCTTACCCGGACCTCAAAGCCAACCAGAACATGATGCAATTGTCGGAGGAGATGACCTCAACCGAAAACAAGGTGGCGTTTGCGCGCCAGGCGTTCAACGACGGCGTGATGCACTACAACGTGCTGCGCGAAATGTTCCCCAATACCATCGTCGCCGGCATGTTCAGTTTCAAGGAAGCCTCACTGTTGAAGCTTGAGGATGAAACGATGCGGGCAGCGCCCAAGGTCAAGTTCACCTGACCTTACAGCACGCCATTTCAGCATCGCCGCTGGCGGGCGCCACAGATCAAGTGGCGCCTTGGCCGTCGAACATTGCTTTGCCACGCCGAGTCCATTGCGATGAACTTTTTTGAGAGTCAGAGACTGGCGCGTGCGCAGTCCAAGCGCATGCTGCTGCTGTTTGCGCTTGCCGTGCTGGCAATTGTGATGGCAATTGATCTTGTGCTGGTGTTGGTTCTGTTTGCCGGGCAGTCGCGCGAGGAGGGCGAGATGTTGTCGTTCGCGCAGATTCTCGGCGCCAACACGGGCGCCCTGATCGTTGGTGCGATCGCCACCGTTGCCCTGATCACAATGGCCTCTTTGTTCAAGATTGCATCGCTGCGCTCTGGCGGCAGTGCGGTGGCGCAGTCGCTGGGCGGCACCCTGGTGTCGTCGGACACGCGTAACCCGCACCACCGACGCCTGCGCAATGTGGTCGAGGAAATCGCGATCGCCTCCGGAGTGCCGGTACCGGAGATCTACGTGCTCGAACAGGAAGCCGGCATCAACGCGTTCGCCGCCGGTTTTTCTCCCGCCGATGCGGCAGTGGCGGTGACCCGGGGTGCGATGGAAAAACTCACTCGTGACGAACTGCAAGGCGTGATTGCCCATGAGTTCAGTCATGTGCTCAATGGCGACATGCGGCTGAACATCAAGCTCATGGGCGTGCTCTTCGGCATCCTCGTGCTCGGTATTGTTGGGCGCAAGTTGCTCGAGAACATGCGCCATGTGCGCGACAGCAAGGGCACCGCGCCGATCTTTATCGCGGCGGTGGCGGTGACCATCATCGGGTACACCGGCGTTTTTTTCGGCCGCATCATCAAGGCGCGGATCTCGCGGCAGCGCGAGTTCCTGGCCGACGCCTCGGCGGTGCAATTCACCCGTCAGAGTGACGGCATCGCCGGCGCACTCAAAAAGGTCGGCGGGCTTGCCGAGGGCTCGAAGCTGGAAAATGCCGAGGCGGAGGAAGTCAGCCATATGCTGTTCGGCGATGGCGTCGGA
Organism: Pseudomonadota bacterium; assembly: GCA_034440555.1. Taxonomy (GTDB): domain Bacteria; phylum Pseudomonadota; class Gammaproteobacteria; order Xanthomonadales; family Ahniellaceae; genus 0-14-3-00-62-12. The sequence continues at coordinate 46,632 of JAWXCG010000154.1, read as the reverse complement.
TACTCGGCGCTGTTTGCCACACATCCGCCATTGCTTGAGCGGATCAAGCGCCTCGATCCCCAGTTCGATCCGCGTCAATACACCGAGATCGCCAAACGCTGGTCGTCACCGGTCGACGTGCTCGCGCTTGACGCAGAAATGGCGAGTAGCGGCATTTCCGGGCTGGCCGGCGGAGCCCCAGGCGCTGCGGCATCCGCTGTATTGCCCTCCCGGCGTGCCGAAATATATGTGTCGCCGCGACAGGTTTCGACCCAAGTGGGCAACCTTGCAGCCGATCACTATCGCGCTGCCGACGCCATTCATCGGCAGATTCCAGAGCCCCTGCAGGAAGCGGCCCACGATCAGACCGGGGCCATGGAAGTGGTGTTTGCCTTGTTGCTGGATTCAGATGCAGCCATGGCCTCGCGCCAACTGAGCCTGATTGCCAGCCACGCCGGCTCATCGGCGATGGCAGCGACCGAAGAGCTTCAGGTGAAAGTCGCCGGTTTGCACCCGATGTCGCGGCTGCCGTTGGCGGCGATGGCATTTCCCGCGATCCGCCGTTTCCCGCGCCCCAATTTGCAACAATTCAGTGCGCTGCTGGAACGCCTGATCCACGCCGACGGGAAGATCGGACTGTTCGAGTATTGTCTGGCCAAACTGGTATCGACACAGATTACCGACGTGCTCGATCCCGCACGCTCGGCGGTGATCGGAAAGCGCAAACTGGTGCAATGCCGCGAACAGATTGGCGACCTTTTCTCGATCCTTGCTGCTTTTGGTCGCGACGACGATGCCGGCGCGCGGCGCGCGTTTGCGAGCGGAATGAACGCGCTGTTTCAACAATCGGCGCCGCAATACGCCGTTCCAGACAACTGGGTGATCGCCATGGATCAGGCCTTACCCCAGCTCAATGCACTGGACGCGATTGCCAAGCAGATGCTGGTCGAAGCGATGGTTACTTCAATCTCGACCGATGGCCATGTTGCCGTTGGCGAGGCCGAGATGCTGCGCGTGGTATGCGCATCCCTGCATTGCCCGCTGCCCCCGATGCTTGCCATGGGCGCGGCGTGAGCCTCGATCAACTGGACTTGCAGCTTGTTGGCAAATTTTGCCGGTTACCCGCGACGCTTGAGGTGGGAGCGGCGTGAGCCGCGACCGGCCGAATTTGCAGCCCGTTGGTAAAATCTTTTCGGGCGCACATGCAGTGAACTATTGCTGTTGCGGGGTGTGCGCCTGGCATTTACTCACGACGATCACCGCGCCTGACGATGCCTGAGGGCGTCGTCAAAGCGACTCACGGTTCCCAGTCCTTCAACCCGTAGCCATCCAGAATTTTTTGCAGCTCGCCACTCGCGCGCAACTTTACCAGCCCGTCGGAAAACTGCTTCGCCAATACCATGCCGAGTGGCTTGGCCGGGGTGCAGGCAATATAGACATCGGTAAGCGCGTCGAGGGTGCCGCGATTGAGGACGCGTTTGCTCATCTCCATGGTGTTGAGGGTCTGCTGCATGACGTTTGCGTCTTCAACGAAGGCATCTGCCTTCTTCGCCACCAACTGCGACACCGCGCTCATTGTCGCGCGGCGGATGCCGCTGATGACGACAACCTTGCCGTCAGTGCGGTGCGCTTCGATATAGGCGTCCAGCTCATCGGAGTAGGAGTACCCATCGATTACCGCCAGACGAATCGATTCGAGACTTTGCATGCCGGTGTACCGCCAGTTGGATTCGGCCATGGTGTAGAACCCATTTTGCGATTTTCCCCACGATGCATCGGGAAACATGAAGTCATCGGCATCGTCGTGCGCGGCGCCTACCACGCAGTCATATTCGCCCTTGCGCACCGCTCCCAGCGCGTCGTCCCAGGGCATGTTGGCGTAGTCGATGGAATGGCCATTGCTACGCGCTATCTTTTCTGCCAAATCGATCATGTAGCCAGACGGTGGCTTGTTACCGAGACCGTTGTACGGTAGCCAGGGGTCGGCACGAATGGAGATCGTCTCCGTCCATCCGCTTGAGGAAGCGACTAATCCAGCGACAACCAGCAGACAGCGTATACACATGAATCGCGACATGGTGCGGCTCCCAGTTAGAACAGGAATCCCGGCACAGCGGATTGCAGCCGGATTGTGTCTGGATGGACGTGAAACGCGCAAGTAGTCGAACGATCCTCGGTGTGGTAGACAACGCGCGAGTCAATTGTTGACGCTCGCCGGATAGCGCACCGACAAGACGGTGAAGCGGACACTGCGACCGGGCAGTTCTGCGCTGAACTGCTCATCCGCGCGTTTGCGCAATGCCGCCCGCGCCAGCGGCGAATCAATGCTGATCAGGCCGCCAGGCGCGTCGGTTTCGTCGGGGCCAACAATACGATAGCGATGCAGCGCGCCCTGTTCGTCTTCCAGCTCGATCGATGCACCGAAGAAAATGCACCCCAGGTCGCTGGGTGCGCCGCCGGCTACGCGCAGCGAAGGTATCCGCTTGCTCAGATAGCGGACGCGGCGGTCGATTTCGCCCAATTGTTTTTTCCGATAGGTGTACTCGGCATTTTCAGAACGATCGCCCTCTGCCGCCGCCGCAGCGAGCGCACGCACCACCTCGGGTCGTTTCTCGCGCCAGAGCACATCAAGCTCGGCCTTCATGCGCTGCATGCCTTCGGGCGTGATGATTGCCGTGCTGCCGGCAACGGGCGGGCGCCAGCGCGACATTTCAGCGGCGCCGGGTGACGCCGCCAAGGACACCGCGCAAGATGCGGCCGCTCACCCGCGTGCCGGCGCTGCGCGCGGCTGATTTAGCGAAAGCCTCGAGTGCGCCCTGGCGTCGCGCGGTGCCGAACAGGAAGGACTTGATCCGATCGCCCCAGCCGGGCGGTGCGGGCTGCGCTTGGGGCGCAGGTGCAGGCATCGCATTGTCAGATGGCGCATTCTGCTTTACCGGGACGGCGACCGCTGCGGCCTGCTGGGCACGTTGCTTCAAAACTTCGTGCGCGGATTGGCGATTGACTGCAGCGTCGTAGCGCGTACCGATCGGCGAGCGCGCACGCATTGTTTTGCGCTCATCGTCTGTGATCGTGCCGATGCGACAGTGCGGCGGCAGCATGTAGGTTCGTTCTACCGGCAACGGGACCCCGCCTTCCTGCAGCGTACTGACCAACGCTTCGCCGACCGCCAGTTGGGTGATGACTTCGACGACTTTGAAGGCGGGATTCGGTGGGAAGGTTTCGGCTGCGGTCTTCACCGCTTTCTGGTCGCGCGGTGTAAACGCGCGTAACGCGTGTTGAATGCGATTGCCGAGCTGTCCCAGAATCACGTCGGGTACATCGTCTGGCAACTGCGAAATAAAGTAGATGCCGACGCCTTTGGAGCGGATCAGTCGCACCACTTGTTCGACGCGCTGTTTCAGAGCGGGCGGTGCGTCGGCGAACAGCAAGTGCGCCTCGTCGAAGAAAAAAACCAGCTTGGGCTGATCCAGATCACCGACCTCGGGCAGGTTTTCAAACAGCTCCGACAGCATCCACAACAGAAAGCTCGAATAGACGCGTGGTTTGAGGATGAGCTGTTCTGCGCAGAGCACGTTGATGATGCCGCGGCCGCTCGTGTCCTGGCGCATGAAGTCTTTGAGCTCAAGCGCGGGCTCGCCGAAAAATTGCGCGCCGCCTTCGGTTTCCAGTCGCAGCAGCGAGCGCTGGATCGCCGCGATCGACTGCGGCGCCACCAGTCCGTACTGCGCGGAAATCACCTTGGCGTTTTCCGAGACAAAGTTCAACATCGAACGCAGATCGTCCAGGTCGAGCAGCAACATGCCGTTCTCGTCGGCCACTTTGAAGGTGACTTGCAATACACCTTCCTGGGTGTCGTTCAACTCCAGCAGGCGGGTCAGCAGATTCGGTCCCATCTCGGTGATCGTGGTGCGCACCGGATGGCCATTGCGACCGTAGATGTCCCAGAAAACAACCGGATTTGCTTCCGCCTTCCAGTCCGTGAGCCCGAGTCGGTCGATGCGCGCCTGCAGCTTTTCGCCGATGACTGCACTCTGACTGAGACCGGCGAGATCGCCCTTCACATCGGACAGGAACACCGGCACACCCAGGCGCGAAAAGCCCTCAGCCAGCACCATCAACGAAACCGATTTTCCGGTACCGGTAGCGCCTGCGATCAATCCATGGCGGTTGCCGTACTTGGCGAGCAGGTAGACGTCCTGGTTGCCTTTGCCGAGGTGAATGCTGGACACGTCTGGCTTCCTTGATGAGCTTGGATCACGATTCTATCTACGCCGGGACGACAAAAGTTGCGCCATTGCAGTGGGGCGGCTACCGTGCGCCCGTCTCAACCAAGGTTTGCCACGATGCGAAGCGTTTGCGTCTATGCGGTATTGATAGTGATGGCCGGTTGCGCGGGCAATGCCACCAAGCAGCAGGCCGCGGGGGCGCACAACACCGCGGTGAGCGCAGCGGCGCTGGCGTTTGAGCGCACGCTGGAGTCCTGGCACCGCGGTGAACGTGAAGTCGTGGATACTGCCCTGACTGCAGCGCGGCAGAATCTGGATACCGCCGTCGCCGCCTGTCTGGGCGAACGCCACTGCGACGCAGCTGGCGCGTTGCAGGCGCAGTCGCGCGCACTGGAGTTGATGCAGGTGGCTCTGCTGGGACGCAGTGCCGCGGACCCGGCTGCATCGGCTGCCGAGATCGAAACGCTGGACGCGGACAGCGTAACGAGCTCGGTGCCGTTGGAACAAATCCCAGAAGTCGCGCGCAGCGTTGCGCTGCTCAAGGGCAAAAAGCTTGATGAAGTGATTCTGCTGAATGAGGCAGTAAAGGCATCGATCGAAGAGTGGTTGACCTGGATGCGCCCCAACTTGCTGGACGCACACGAAAACTATCAATATCTGCGCTATCGCATGTGGCCGGTGTACGAGCAGGCGGGACTGCCCGAGGCCTTATTGTTTGGCATGCTGGCCAAGGAATCGGGCGGCAAGGTGCATGCAATCTCGCGCGCTGGTGCTGCTGGACTACTGCAGTTCATGCCGGCCACCGCTTCGCGCTTTGGACTTTCGCGCAATGGCGGTTTTGATGAACGCTTTGATGCGCGCCGGATCACCGAGGCCAACGTTGCCTTTCTCAACGATCAGTTCCGCGTTTTCAACAACGATCTGGAGCTTGCCCTGGCCGCTTACAACGGTGGCGAGGGCCGTGTCGGCCGCCTGGCGGGTGGCACCCAGCGCCGCTTCTGGGACGCGCATGTGTACAACGCGCTGCCACCGGAAACGCGTGAGTATGTGCCGATGGTAATCGCCGCGGCGTGGCTGTTTCTGCATCCGGACGACTATGGACTGGTATTTCCGAAGATCGATGCTGTCCCCGCAACCATGACTCTGGAACGCGCCGCGTCAATCAACGAACTGGCCGTCTGCATGGGTCAATTTGGCAATCCGCGCGGCTGGTTTCGAACCTTGCGCAACCTCAATCCGCGCACCGAGGCCGATGTGCGCATTGCTGCCGGCAGCGTGCTTGAGATACCCATGGCAGGCGCCGAGGCGTATGCCGCGCGTTGCCGCAGCGGCCTGCTGGCGCAGCGTAGCGTGGAGCTGCACGAGGCGCGTAAACCAGCCAACGCCATGCGCCCGATGATCGCAAACCGTAGCGCATCGAACCGAGGCATCGGACGCACGCATCTCGTGCGCAGGGGCGAAACCTTGCACGCGATCGCGCGCAAGTTTGGTTGCGACGTTGCGCCCGTCGCCGCCGCCAATGGCCTACGCGCGCCCAATTATTTAATCCGCGCCGGGCAGCGCCTGACCGTGCCGAGTTGCGGCCGCGCCTGATCCAGTCGTGCCTTGGTGGCTTCGAGCCATCGCAAAATCGTCGCGTCCCAGCCATGACTTCGGGCACATGCTCTATCGTCTAGTGACCGGTATTATTTACTTAACACTACCAGTCACTTGATGTTATGACGCCATGACCGATACCGAGCTTCACTTGCGCAAGTTCCAGAAGGAGCTCAGCGCCGGCACTGTTTCGTTGGTTTTGTTGTCCGTGCTGGGTCACTCGTCCAGGCCGCTGTATGGCTACCAGATCGCCAAGCAGCTGCAACAAACCCAGGACGCGTTGCTGTCCAGCAAGCAAAGCGCGCTGTATCCGGTACTGCGCAATTTGCACGCAGCAGGGCTGTTGGACAGTCTTGTTGAACCCTCAGTCGACGGACCACCGCGGCGCTATTACACGATCACTGCGATGGGTCGAGAAGTGCTGCGCAGCTGGACTGACACCTGGTCATCCGCCCGTGATTCTGTCGATGCCATCCTCGAAGGAAAATTCCAATGAGCACTGCACCTCCGACCACCATTGCCGCCTATCTCGATCAGCTGCGTGAAGCCCTCAAGGGGGCCGATCCAGCGTTGATACAGGATGCGCTGTACGACGCGGAAGAGCACCTGCGTTCCGAGCTCGCAGAGAACCGTGGCATCAGCGAAGCCGATCTGCTTGCGCGCATGGCCACCACATATGGCGTGCCAGAAGAAGTCGCCGAGATCTACCGGGACAAGGAAATCCAGATCACGCGCGCACTGCGCACGCCGCCGCGCAAGCCAGCGCAGTCGATGCTGGGCAGCTTCTTTGGTGTGATCGCCGATCCGCGCGCCTATGCCAGTCTGTTCTACATGGCGCTGTCGCTGGCCACGGGCATTTTTTACTTCACCTTTGTAGCCGTCGGGTTGAGCCTGTCGGCCGGGCTGGCGATTCTGATCATCGGCATTCCGGTCGCGCTTTTGTTTCTCGGCCTGGTGCGCGTGCTGTCGCTGGTGGAGGGCCGCATCGTCGAAGTCATGCTGGGCGAACGCATGCCCAGGCGCCCGGCGTATGCCAATGCGGCCAACGGCTTCTGGGCACGAATCGGCAATCTGATCACCGATCCCTACACTTGGACGACCATGCTGTACTTCATCATGATGCTGCCGCTTGGCATCATCTACTTCACCGTCGCAGTGACCGGACTGTCGGTATTTGCGGCCTTCGTTGCTGCCCCGTTCGTGCGCATGGTGGACGGCTCAAATTTTTCGGGACTATTCATCGATGGCATCGAAGTAACCAGCAACTGGAACTTCCTTGGCGACGCCTGGCTGCCGCTGATCTTCGCGACTGGTGTGGTCGGGCTTTTTGTCATGTTGCATGTGGCGCGTGGGGTCGGGTATCTGCATGGCCAGATTGCCAAAGTGCTGCTGGTGCGTTCCACCGCTGGGAACCTCTGAACAAGTCCGGAGCCGCGATAGCTCCCTGAGTCAGGGGGCGAAAAACCGCAGGTTTTGACCAGCTCCGCTGTTGAGAGCGGGGGTTTGGCAAGCAATAAGCAGTGCGGCGAAGACGAAGTGCAGACTTATTCAGACCCGCCCTAGTTGAGTTGATTGCGAGGCGCGGCCGATCAAACGCGAGCATGGTGTCGGGTCGAGCCTCGCTGTACACAGACAACTGCGATGGGACTAGCGCAATCGTAGGCAGGGGTGCAGCAATTCAGGCAAGCATCTGCTTGATAACGCCCCAGCTGGCAAGAACCGTCAGGCCAAGCCAACCCAACGTACCGACCATGAACCCCATGCCGCGCTTGTTTGCCGCCTGCCAGTAACCGAACAGGAACAACGCGCGGCCGACAACCCAGACGTAGCCGAGCACGGTGACATAGATTGGTGTCAGCGGGTTGTAGATCGCGGCCAGCCACAATACCGGTAGAAAAATCACCGTGGCCTCAATAGTGTTCATGTGCGCGCGGAAGGCGAGCTCGAATCCCTCTGGTCCGCTGGTGGCGGGTGCTTTGACACCATACTTCCCGCGCGCGGTACCGACAGCATAGGTAGCCATGACCAGCAGAAGAATGTTGAGCAGGGTGATTAGCGCAGGTTGCAGGTGCATGGCGTTCCTTTGAAGGGTCTGGTGATGAAGCGCTGCACTGCACCCGAAATGCGCAGCGAATACAAGTGTTGACTGCGTCCCATATGGATGGCAACGGGAATGGGTACCAGTGCTGGTCGTACAATCCGGGCATGAGCTCGCGACATCCGGCAATTGTTGATAGCAGTGATACATCCGAGGCCGCGGTGCTGGGCAACACGCGTCTGTGGCTGGAGCGCGCGGTGATTGGCCAGAACCTCTGTCCATTCGCCAAGGCCGTGCACGCCAAGAACCAGATTCGCTGGGTGGTAAGCACGGCCGAAGATGCTCAGGCGCTGATGGACGATCTGGTGCGCGAGCTGCGCTTGCTTGCAGACGCAGACCCGGAGCTGGTCGACACCACCCTGCTGATCCATCCGCGCGTGTTGCAGGACTTTCTCGACTACAACGATTTTCTGGAGCTGGCCGAAGCCGCCGTCGCCGAACTGGATCTGGATGGTGCGCTACAAGTCGCGAGTTTCCATCCCGAATATCAGTTCGCCGACAGCCCTGCCGACGACATCAGCCATGCCACCAACCGCGCGCCGTATCCAACATTGCACCTGTTGCGAGAAGCCAGCATCGATCGCGCCGTCGCCGCGTTTCCCGAGGCCGAAGCGATCTTCGAGCGCAATATTGAAACTTTGCGGCGCCTGGGTCAGGACGGTTGGCGCGCGTTGTTTGTTAAGCCGTAACCACGGGGACGCAGGGTTGTACGGTGCGGCGCGGGCAGTGGTCTGCGCTGAGGTTTGCCGCGCCGGGGTGCGCTCCTGCAAAGGCAAGCGCGTCTGCGCGTGGCATGATGTTGCGCAGCGTCGTCAATGCTCAGGCAGTATCAATCGCGGAATCCTCGCCGTAGCCAACGCACTTTCCAGCGCAGCAATTTCGTTGCGCTTGAGTGCGTCGATATCGGCAAGCAGTGCGCCGAGTTCGCTGGATAGTTCGGCCCAGCGTTCGCGCTGGCCTTGCGGCGGTGGGCGATCGGACTGCAGCGCGAATGCATACAGGGGTGAGATCTGCGAGTAAAGCTGCGCACCTCCAGGGAAAGACAGGATGTCGTAGACGACTTCGGCCTTCGGGTTGTGCAGCTTCGCTTCGATGGCATCGCTGCGATCGATCACTGACTGCGCGGCTTTGACGACTTCTGGCTGGCGTTCCTTGAGTCGCGTGACGATGTCGGCGCTTTGCTCGCGTGCCGCACGAACGAGGTCGATGGCATCGGCATTGCGATTCAACGCATCACGCAGCGCGAGCTGGAACTGCAACGCGGCAGTCCTGTCGGCGATGCTGGCAGTCGACTCGGGATCGGCGCGAACTTCGATACTGCCGGTAGACACCCGATCACCGTGAATCAGTCGAAGTGCATACACGCCAGGCAAAACCGGGGCGCCTTCCTCTGGATCACCGAGATCGACCTTGGCGCGCACGGGAATGCGCGCGCCTTCGTGGCGCAGGTCCCAGATCACGCGATGTAAACCGGCGTCGAGCGATAGCGCGGCCTTGGGCGGCGCTGCCGGTTCGTCGGCATCATCCTCGGGCCAGCGCGCGGGCTTGGCGTCGCTGCGCAGTGTGCGCAGCAACAGTCCTGAGCCGTCGCGAATCTCGAGCATGAGCGGTGTCGCTGATTTTTCTTTCAACCAGTAACTGATCTGCGCGCCATCGGGTGCACTTTCAATTTCACCCTGATTGTCCCAGCGCCAACCCTTTCTCAAGTGCACAGCCGGTTTTGACGCCAGCAGATGTAGATCGCGCTCACGCGCGGCCGCATCTAGATCGCGCAGTGCACTCACGTCGTCGAGAATCCAAACCGAGCGACCGCGCGTTCCCAGAACAAGATCGTCATGTCGGGCCTCGATATCAACCACGGCCACTGGCGGCAGATTCATCTGCAGTGATTCCCATTGCGCGCCGTCGTCGTGGGAGACGAATACACCACGTTCGCCGCCGAGATAAAGCATGCCGGCACGCCGCTCGTCCTCGCGCACGACAAACACGTGCATGTCTTCGGGCAGCCCCATCGTGATGCGCTTCCAGCTGCGGCCATAGTCACGCGTGACGAACACATGAGGCCGAAAATCGTTGATCCGATGCGCGTCGATGGCTGCATACGCAACCGCGGCATCACGACGCGATGGCTCGATCGATTCCACCGTCGCCCACTCCGGCCAGGCCTTGCTGGTGACGTTTGACCAGGTCGCGCCATCGTTTCGACTGAGCTGGATCAGGCCATCATCGCTGCCGACCCAGATCAACCCTTTCTGCAGCGGGGATTCTGCTATCGAAAAGATTGTGTCGTAAATTTCCACACCGGTATTGTCGCCAGTGATCGGGCCGCCCGACCATCTTTGCTTGCTCTTGTCATTGCGCGTCAAATCCGGGCTGATCGCGCTCCAGGTGCTGCCCTGATCGCGGCTGCGCAGCAGCACGTTGGCGCCGTGGTAAATCACTTTGGTATCGTGCGGCGAAGCGGCGATGGGCGCCGTCCACTGGATGCGATATTTCAGGTCCTCTGCACCATGGCCCGAATTGTTGAACGGGTAGGCGCTGATGTTTCGATAATCGCCGCTGCCTTCGACGTGGTGCGAAATATAGCCGCTGTACTCGCCCGCATAGGCGTGGCCGACCTGACCGCGGTCATACAGAAAATCTCCGGCTTCGCCGCCACCGGCATAAATCCAGTTGGCCAATGTATTGCCATCATCGAAGCGACTGTTGGACGAGCCACTGAATGTGCCTTCGTCCTGCATGGTGCCACCGACGTGATACGGAACACGATCATCGACATCGATGTTGTACAGCTGCGCCAGTGGCAGTCGCGGCGCGAACCAGGTCTTGCCGCCGTCGCGCGAGAGGTCGATGCCACCGTCGTTGCCAACGATGATACGACGTGTGTCGGTTGGGTCGATCCAGACATCGTGATGATCGCCATGCCGCGTGCCATCGACTTGCTGCACCGTCTTGCCACCATCGATGCTGCGCAATAGCGGTACCTGCGGAAACCAGATGATGTCTGCGTTGCGCGGGTCGATCGTCAGCGTTGAGAAGTACCAGTTGCGCTGTTGCAGCGCGCGCTGCGCATTCTGCCGCTTCCAGGTTTCACCGCCGTCATCGGATCGGAATAACCCACCTTCCTTTGCTTCAATCAGCGCATACAGGCGCAGGCTATCGCTGGGCGCAATCGCAATGCCGATCCTGCCCCATTCGCCCTTGGGCAATCCCTCGGCCTCAACTTTCTCCCAAGTGTCACCGCCATCACCGGAGCGATACAGTCCGCTGCCCTTGCCCGCGGTGCTCAAGTGCCAAGGTTGACGGCGTGCCTGCCACATTCCAGCAAAAACGACAGCGGGTCGCTGCGGGTCGATCGCTATATCCGAGGCACCGGTATCGGCATCCACTTTCAACACTTGCTGCCAGGTCTTGCCGCCATCGCGGGTGCGATAAACGCCGCGATCCGGGTTGGGGCCGAACGGCGAGCCGAGCACGGCGGCATAGGCGATTTCGCTATTGCGCGGATGGACTGCCATCGTGCCTATCTGGCCTTTGGTTTTCCAAACGTGCTGCCAGGACTTGCCGGCGTCGCGCGATACAAAAATGCCATGGCCGATAGCGACGTTGCCGCGGATGTTGGCTTCGCCCGATCCGACGTAGACGACACTGGGATCGCTCGGCGCCAGCGCGATCGAGCCGATCGACTGAGTGATTTGCTGATCAAAAATCGGCGCCCAGTCCTGGCCGCCATTGCTCGATTTCCAGACGCCGCCCTGTGCTGTAGCCGCATAGTAAGTCAGTGGATCGCCCGAAATACCCGATACACGTGTTATGCGCCCACCGATTGCCGGGCCGATTTCCCGGTACTCAATTCCTTTCCAGCGATCTTCAGTTTTGGACTCGGCGTGGATGCCTTGGCAGAGCCAGCATGCGGCGAGTAGTGCAAAGCATCGTCGAGTCGAAAGTCGCATTGCTGTGTCCTGTTGTCTTGAGCCGAACGCTAAGGCGTGCCGATAGCCCTGGTCAAGCACCGAGCTGGCTTGGCATTGATTCGCCCGTGTACGTGGTCGGGCGAATCGCGCATCCAGGCCGCGGTGCGACAATTGTGCTTCAGGGATTCTCGACTACGACTGACGCACCTGTACCTATGATTTTGCACCGGCGCGTAACCGTTCCAGATCGCGAATGCGTTTTTGCGCATAGTCCCAATTGTCACGGGTCACGGCGGCGAGCAAGGCTTCGCAGATGGCCATCAGGGCGGCGCTGGAATCCCAGACCGAGGGCACAACGACACGTGCCGGCAACACATGCTTGGCAACTTTGGCGATCGGCGACAGCCACTGATCAGTGATCAACAGAACGCGCACCTGCTTGGCTGCAGCCAGTTCGGCCAGTCGCTGCAAAGAAGCCTGGTAGCGACGTATATCGAATATCAACAATACGTCGCGATGATCCATGTCGAGCAACTGGTCCTGCCAATTGGCTTCCTGATCCTGCAGATGCCTGACGCCTGGTCGAATGATGCACATCTGCACCGACAAGTAGCGCGCCAGTGCGTCGGTGAAGCGCCCGCCGATCATATGAACGCGATTCTTTCTATCGCCAAGCAACCGGACGACCTGTTCCACTTCCTGTGCGGATAGGTTGGCAAAGGTCTCTTCTACATTGCGCGCCACCGCCTCACCCAGCGCGATGTGTGCATGCACCTGCGCCTTTTTACCTGGGCTGCGCAGCGCCACGGGTTTTTGCAACGGAGAACTCAGCTGCGCGGTCAGTTCGTCGCGTAGTCGTCGTTGGAAATCAACATAAGACTCGAAACCCAAACGAGCCACCATGCGCAGCACCGTGGGCGTGCTGACGCCGACCGCACGCGCCAGGTCGGTGGCACTCTGCAGTCCAGCCATCGGATATTCGGCCAGCAATCGATGCGCCACCCGGCGTTCGGTCACCGGGAAACTGCCCAGACTTTCGCGCAACTGATCGACGACGGTCTGCGTCATGCGCAATCTCAGCCTTTTTGCTCAAGCCGCCAACAAAAACAGTTGACAGCGATGTCAGTTTGTACGATGTTTTACCGAAAGGTGCAATAGTCTCCGTTCTGTAATTCTCGTTACATCTGGTTACACTTTCACTTAATGAACATCTGAACAAGTCCGGAGCCGCGATAGGCCCCTGAGTCAGGGGGCGAAAAACCGCAGGGTTTTTGGGGTCTGGCAAGCCATAAGCAGTGTGGCGAAGACGGCGTCGTGACTTATTCAGACCTTCCTTTATGGCACTTACGGGTTGCAGGCACATGCAGGGTTTCGTCCGATCCACCGCAGCGGCACCGGTCGCGATTCTCAACCGCAAGGGTTCTGGTGCTGCCGTGCTGATCTGCGAGCATGCCAGCAACTACGTGCCGCAGGGCTACGATCGGCTTGGTCTTGCGGCTGCCGATTTGCAACGCCACATCGCTTGGGATATCGGCGCTCTTGCCTTGGCCGAGCAACTATCGGCGTTGCTCGATGCACCGCTGGTGTTCGCCACCCATTCGCGACTGGTGCTCGACCTCAACCGTGACCTCGCTGCTGCGGATTCGATCGTAACCGAGAGCGAAGGCACGCTGGTTCCCGGCAATGCGGACCTTTCGCTGACTGAGCGCCGCTGGCGTAGCGACTGGCTTTACGCACCGTTTCACGCGGCGATCGAAACGCTGATTGACGAACGACTTTCGCATGGACTGGCGACGGCAGTGATTTCGATTCATTCGTTCACCCCTCAGTACCACGGCGAATCACGGCCCTGGCACGTCGGCGTGATCAGTCGGCGCGACCGCCGTCTGGCCGATCGCATTCTCGAATCCGTGCGCCGCGATGCCAGTCTTTGCGTCGGCGACAATCTTCCGTATGCGCCTGAGCAAGGCGTGTATCACAGCATCGATCGGCACGCCGAACGACGTGGCCTACCCGGCGCGATGATCGAAGTGCGCAACGATCTGATCAGCAATTGTCTGGGCCAGACGCAGTGGGCCGGACGGTTGGCACACGATTTCAAGTGGGCGCTGGACGGATGTACCAATAGTTCCGCGTTGGGGACGCGGCATATCACTGCAGAGGCAGCCAAACACTAGTCGGGGGAGTGCATGTCAGAGACATCGGGCGTCACCTATACCAAGGTAGACAAGAGTTACTTCGATAAGCGCGGACTGCGCCGCTATGCCGGCGTCTGGTCGCTGTGGGCATTGGGCGTTGGCGCGGTGATCTCGGGACATTTCTCGGGTTGGAATTTTGGCCTGGCACAGGGCTGGGGTAGCCTGCTGATCGCCACAGTCATCATCAGCGTAATGTATCTTGGCCTGACCTTCAGTCTCGCTGAAATGTCGCCTGCGTTGCCGCATACCGGTGGTGCCTATTCGTTTGCGCGAACGGCGATGGGGCCATGGGGCGGATTTTTGACGGGTCTTTCGGAGAACGTTGAATACGTGCTCACGCCAGCAGTGATCGTGTTCTTTATTGGCAGTTACATGGGAAGCATTGTTCACACTGGGCCGGAATGGCAGCCGCTGTGGTGGATCGGTTTTTATGTTTTCTTCGTCGGGCTCAATATCATTGGTGTCGAACTGAGCTTTCGTATTGGACTGGCGGTTACTCTGCTTGCGCTTGGCTGTTTGGTTGCGTTTTGGGCACTGTCAGTCGGGCATCTGGACTTCAATCGTTGGGCGATGAACGTGGGGCCGGGCGGCGTCGAATTGCCTGAGGGCAACGGTCCATTTTTACCCAACGGAGTGAACGGCGTGCTCCTCGCATTGCCGTTCGCAGTGTGGCTGTTTCTGGCGATCGAGCAGTTGCCGTTGGCGGCAGAAGAATCTGTAGATCCCAAACGCGACATGCCCAAGGGCATCATGGCGGGCATGTTTACGCTTCTGGTTTCAGCGTTCATGATCTTGTGGCTGAATTCGTCCGTAGTCGGTCTCGGCTCGTTCAAACTCAGCACGTCGACCGAACCGCTGCTGGATGGGTTGCGCGCCATCTTCGGCGGTGGGTCGGATATCGCGGAGATTCTGGCGCTGGTGGCAGTTCTTGGGCTGGTCGCGAGCTTTCACACGATCATTTTTGCCAAAGGCCGACAGATCTACTCGCTCAGTCGCGCGGGCTATTTTCCGCAGGGTCTATCGGTCACCCACGGCACGCGCCGAACACCCCATGTGGCGATGATTGCTGGCAGCGTGGTCGCCTTGGTCGTGATGTTTTCGCTTTGGTACGGGCTCGGTGCCGAAAAAGCGACGGCGGTTTTTGGTACCACGCTGCTGAATATGGCCGTATTTGGCGCCATGTTTTCGTACTTCATGCAGGGGCTGTCGTTCGTGCTTTTGCGCAAAAATCGGCCGAACATGGTACGGCCGTACCGCAGTCCGTTCGGTGTACTGGGCGCAGTGCTGACCATGCTGATCGCGGTGGTGACGCTGTACATACAGGTGACCGCCGATGCCACTTATCGCACTGGCATCATGTTTGTGGCTGGCTGGTTCGTAGTTTGCATCGTGTATTTCTTTTTTGTTGGACGGCACCGGCTGATCCTGTCGCCGGAAGAAGAATTCGCTCTGGACAAGAGTGGGTCGGGTCACAGTGGGTCCGGTCATTGATGCTAAGCCTGCTCGGCGAACTCCCCGTCGCCCACGCAGGTAATGACCGAAGGAGCCGTGGCCTGATCCGCCGCGGCTCGTTTTTTTCTCACGGAGAATTAAATGGCTGCACCGCTGAGTTTCGCTGCACTTAAATCCGGCGTGAAGTCGGGCAGCATCGACACTGTGCTCGCCTGCATGGTGGACATGCAGGGACGCCTGATCGGAAAACGATTTCAGGCCGAGTTCTTTGTCGATAGCGCGTTTGAAGAAACCCATTGCTGCAACTATTTGCTGGCCAATGACATCGACATGGAGCCCGTTCCGGGTTACCAGGCGGCGAGTTGGAGCAAGGGTTATGGCGACTTCATGCTCAAACCCGATCTGGCAACACTGCGATTGACGCCTTGGTTGCCGGGCACCGCTCTGGTGCTCTGCGATGTGCTCGATCACAACACGCACAAAGACTTGCCGCACAGCCCGCGCGCGATGCTCAAGCGCCAGGTGGCCAGACTGGCCGAGCGTGGTTATCTAGGCATGTTTGCATCCGAGTTGGAGTTCTATCTGTTTGACGAGAGCTACGAGGCCATCCACGCACGCAATTACCAGAACCCGAAAACTGCCGGCCATTACATCGAGGACTACAACATCCTGCAGACCACGCGCGAGGAAGGTGTGATACGTGCGATGCGCAACGGGTTGCAGGCCGCTGGCATCCCGGTGGAAAATTCCAAGGGCGAGTGGGGACCGGGTCAGGAGGAAATCAACATCCGCTATGCCGACGCGCTGACCATGGCAGACCGGCATGCGATCTTGAAGAACGCCTGCAAGGAAATCGCAATGCAGCAAGGCAAGGCGATCACCTTCATGGCCAAGTGGCGTTACGACCTGGCCGGTTCAAGCAGCCACATCCATAATTCACTTTGGGACTTGAAGGGTAAAACACCGAAGTTTTTCGATGCCAAGGCAAAGTATGGAATGTCGGCGTTGATGCAAAGTTGGGTCGCGGGTCAGTTGAAATATGCGCGTGACATCACCTGGTTTCTGGCGCCTTACATCAATTCATACAAGCGCTTTCAGGTGGGTACGTTCGCGCCAACGCGCGCTGTGTGGAGCCGGGACAATCGCACCGCCGGTTTTCGTCTGTGCGGCGAGAGTAGCAAAGGCATCCGCATCGAGTGTCGCATCGGCGGCGCAGACCTCAATCCCTATCTGGCCTACACCGGACTGATCGCCGCGGGGCTCGCCGGCATCGATGAGAAACTCAAACTCGCCGATCCTTTCGATGGCGATGCCTATCACGGCGAAGCCTTGCCCGAGGTGCCCAAGACGCTGCGTGTCGCAGCCGCAGCGTTGGCCGCCTCCAAGATGCTGCGCAAGGCACTGGGCGACGAAGTGGTTGATCACTACCACCACACCGCGGAATGGGAACAGTTCGAGTACGACCGCCGCGTCACCGACTGGGAACTGAAGCGCGGTTTTGAGCGCTACTGATTCGAACAAGTTGTCGTCTGTTTCCTTCAATGGATGCCTTGCCCAATCACAACGTCCAACCGCCAATTGATCAGAAAGTACAATGAGCCATACAGCGAAGATCATTTCACCTGTGGACGGCAGCGTTTTCGCGGAACGTGCCTACGATGATGCGGGTGATGTATTAAAAGCTCTGGACTGGGCGGTAGCTGCGCAACGCGCCTGGCGTGACACCGCGATCGTCGATCGGGCCGGACTTTGCCTCAAGGCGGTCGATGCGATGCTGGCGATGCAGGATGAAATCGTGCCGGAGCTAGCCTGGCAGATGGGGCGACCGCTGCGCTACGGCGCAGGTGAACTGCGCGGGTTCGCTGACCGCGCGCGGCACATGATCGGCATTGCGGCCGAGTCATTGGCCAATGTGGAACCGACGCCGATTGCCGGATTCCGCCGCTTCATAAAACGTGAACCGGTCGGCGTGGTCTTCGTCATTGCACCGTGGAATTATCCGTATCTCACGGCAGTCAACGCGGTGATTCCGGCGCTGATGGCGGGCAATTGCGTTTTGCTGAAGCACGCAACACAGACGTTCCTGGTCGGTGATCGTTTTCAGCAGGCACTCGATCGGGCTGGCGCCCCGGCCGGCCTGTTCAGGCATCTGTTGATCGATCATGCTCAGGCATCGTCGATTATTCGCTCGGGTCGCGTGCATCAAGTCAATTTCACCGGATCGGTCGCAGCCGGCCGCACTGTCGCAGCACTGGCAGCCGAGCGCTTTCTTGGCGCAGGCCTGGAGCTCGGTGGTAAAGATCCGGCCTATGTTCGTGCAGATGCCGATCTCGAGCATGCAGTGGCCAATCTGGTCGATGGCAGCTTTTTCAACTCTGGGCAGAGCTGCTGCGGTATCGAGCGTATCTATGTAGCCAGGTCGGTCTATGCACAATTCGTCGAGCGCTTTGAGGCATTGACCTACGACTATGTGCTGGGCTCTCCGCTGCTGCCTGAAACGACCCTGGGACCTCTGGTAACACCCAAGGCCGCCGCTTTCGTACGCAACGAAGTTAGCCGCGCTGTCGCCCAGGGTGCGCGTGCAGTGATTGACCCGAAGCGTTTTTCCGCCGATGCATCGGGCAGTGCCTACATGGCGCCGCAAGTCGTGGTGGACACCAATCACAGCATGTCTTTGATGCGCGATGAAAACTTTGGTCCGGTGGTCGGCATCATGGCAGTCGCCGACGATGACGAAGCGGTGCAGATGATGAATGACAGCGACTATGGACTGACGGCGTCGATCTGGACTGCGGATATGCAGCGTGCCGAAACGATTGGTGGTCGCGTCGAAACCGGCACCGTGTTCATGAATCGTTGCGACTATCTGGATCCGGCGTTGGCATGGACCGGTGTAAAGCACACGGGCCGCGGCGCGACACTGTCCAGTGTCGGCTACGAGCACATGACGCGGCCCAAGTCGTTCCATTTGAAAGCATAGGTTGGTGAATGCATGAGCCCCACGTCCAATTGGAACTATCCCACCAGCGTGCGTTTTGGTGCCGGCCGCATCAGCGAGCTGGCGGAGCATTGCCGTCAGCACCAGATCCTCAAGCCGCTGCTGGTAACTGATGCCGGCCTCGCGAGTGCGCCGATCACCCTTGCCGCGTTGCAATCTTTGCGCGATGCGGGATTGGCGGCAGAACTATTTGCGGATCTGAAGTCCAATCCGATCGGCGCCAACCTTGATGCCGGTGTCGCGAGTTACCGTCGCGGCGGCCACGACGGTGTGGTTGCATTTGGCGGTGGCAGCGGCCTGGATATGGGCAAGCTGATCGCTTTCATGAGCGGACAAACGCGGCCCGTCTGGGACTACGAAGACATCGGCGATTGGTGGACCCGCGCAAATCCCGATGGTATCGCGCCGGTGATCGCTGTGCCAACGACGGCAGGCACGGGTTCGGAGGTTGGGCGCGCCGGTGTGATCACCGACGAATCCACGCATACCAAGAAGATCATCTTCCATCCCAAGATGATGCCCAAAGTCGTGATCTGCGATCCTGAGCTGACCGTTGGCATGCCGGCGAAGATCACCGCCGGCACCGGTATGGATGCGCTCTCGCATTGTCTCGAAGCCTACTGCGCGCCCGGCTTTCATCCCATGGCGGACGGCATCGCGCTGGAAGGTATGCGTTTGGTTGCAGTGGCGCTGCGACGCGTTGTGGCCAATCCCAGCGACATCGAGGCGCGCGCCATGATGATGGCCGCAGCCGCGATGGGCGCCACCGCATTCCAGAAAGGATTGGGCGGCATGCACGCGCTGGCGCATCCGATAGGTGCGCTGTTCGATACCCACCATGGCATGACCAATGCCACGCTGATGCCGTACGTATTGCAGTTCAATCGAAGCGTCATCGACGAGCGCATTGCACGGCTTGCTGCCTATCTCGGATTACCCGGGCAGAGCTTCGATGCGTTCCTGAATTTTATTCTGGAGCTGCGTCGTGACATCGACGTGCCGCACACGTTGCGCGCGCTCGGCGTCGATGCCAGCAGAGCCGAGTTGATTGCGGAGATGGCCGTAGCTGATCCCTCGGCGGGCGGTAATCCCTTGCCGCTCGACACCCAGGCGACGCGCGCGATTTTCGATGCAGCCTGGTCGGGAATCTAGAAGCGTATTCGGGCACGACCAAATACTGCCGCGGCCTCGGTCGTGCCGCGGTTGATCGCGCCCAATTGCGCTCCTACGCGCGATCAGAATCCGAACTCAAGCCCGATCCACGGCGTACCATCGGCGCCGCGATCGAAGTCGAACCACTGATACGACGCGCGCAGCGCGAGCGGGCCATTGAAGTGGTATCGCCCACCCAGTTCAACGTAAGCACCGGTATCGTCGTTGCGAAATGGGCCATACCCGATTGGTGGCGGGTCGAGAATGAGGTTGGAGAGCTCGCCCGCTTCACGAAGGTCGAATACGCCGAGGCTGGCCAATAGATCAAAACGCTCCGCGATCCGATGTCGATAGCTCAGACCTAGGTTGAGCATGTGGCCATTGGCGCGGAAGTAATCCTGCGCTGCGTTCACCTGCGTGGAAGTCTCGCCAAGATCGGTGTAGCCCAAATCGATTGCCCAGTGGTCGCTGAAGTTCCAGCCGGCGTAAGCCCCATACGGTGTCTCGGCGTCAAAATTCCATCCGCCATCAAATCGGCCGGTCATCTCACTGCCGACACGAAGCCCAAAGTGCACACGATGATACTGATCATCACTCTCACCGTCGGCGGCGAGCAAGCAATTGCTGACCAGCACAGCACAGAGGAGGATTGTGTTTCGCATTGTCTTGCTGGCCATGTTGAAGTCCTTGGAGAATGCTGAATTGACGAAGCCGGAATTGGCGTCCACACAAGGTTACGCAATTGGACACTCGAACTCGTCATGATGGATTGCTCCGCATATTGGGGCATGATGAGGCGCTGTTGAAGTGAATCACCTCTGTCGCTTTATCGGAAATACCGCTGGAGCTCGCCGCTCACCCGGCGTTCACTCTGCAAACTGCACAGGTGGGTGCGCTTTCTGAGTATCGCATCAGGCAGTTTTTCAGCTGAAACAGCAGTCGCAGAATTCGCCGTTCAATCGATGCGATCGTAGATCAGATCGAATACATCGTGCCCCAGACGTTCCCCGCGTTTTTGGAAGTGGGTTTCTATGCGCCAGTCCGGGCGAGGTGAAACTGCTCGTGGACCGAGTCGATTTTTCAAGCAGGGTGCAGCCTCCATGACATCGAGCATTTGTTCGGCGTAGGCCGCCCAGTCGGTAGCGAGGTGGAACAGGCCGCCCGTCTTGAGTTTGCGCGTCACCAGGGCAACAAATTGAGGCTGCACGATGCGTCGCTTGTTGTGTCGCACTTTATGCCAGGGGTCCGGAAAGTACAGTCGGACTTCGCTCAACGTGCCGTCGCCAATTTCGTTGCTGAGCACCTCGACGGCATCGTGGTGATAGACGCGCAAATTGCTCATGTGCGCCTTGTCGGCATTGAGCAGAAGTCGTCCGACGCCAGGCCGATGCACCTCGATCCCGATATAGTCGCGAGTGGGGTCAGCGTGTGCCGCCGCAAGCAGCGCTTCGCCATTGCCAAATCCGATCTCGATGATTTTGGGTGCGTTGCGTCCGAACGCTGTGTCCAGATCGCGGGCCGCGCCCAAGTAGTCGAGGCCAAACTGTGGCCATGTGTTGACCAGCGCGCGTTCCTGGCCGTCGGTCAGCCGACCTTGGCGTAACACGTAACTCTTGATGGCCCGGTGTTTGGAAGGATCGTTCATTGCGTTTGGCGCGGACGGGGAAAATTCATCTGGGAGCGGCGTGCGCCGCGATTGCTCGAGATCTGCGATTTGACAGGTTCAGGTCGCACATCGCTTCAGCACGTCTCTGCAAAAAATCAAAAGATCATGCCATCGATCGGACTGGACGCGCTGGCAAAACGCTTGCGCGGTATGCGCCCTGCGCGGAAGGCTTCGCGGCCGGCCTCTATTGCTTTGCGCATGGCACTCGCCATCAAGATTGGGTTGCGCGCACCGGCAATGGCGGTGTTCATCAGCACTCCGTCGCAGCCGAGCTCCATCGCCATCGCGGCGTCCGACGCCGTGCCGACTCCAGCATCCACCAGTATTGGCACCTTCGCGTTCTCGACGATGGTTAGGATGTTGTAAGGATTGCGAATGCCGAGTCCCGAGCCGATCGGTGCCGCAAGCGGCATTACCGCGACGCAGCCCATTTCCTCAAAAGTCTTTGCGACGATCGGGTCATCGTTGGTGTAGACCATGACTTGAAAGCCCTCTCGGATCAACACCTCCGCGGCTTTCAGTGTTTGCACGATATCGGGGAACAGCGTCTTCGGGTCGCCCAGTACTTCGAGCTTGGTGAGGGCGTGTCCATCCAGCAGTTCACGCGCAAGTCGGCAGGTGCGAATGGCATCTTCGGCGGTGTAGCAGCCGGCAGTGTTGGGCAGATAGGTGTAGCGCGACGCCGGCAACACATCGAGCAGACTTGGCTCACCGACGTTCTGACCGATATTGGTGCGGCGAATTGCCACGGTAATGATCTGCGCGCCGGCCGCTTCGGTTGCCAGGCGGGTCTCTTCCATATCCTTGAATTTGCCGGTGCCAGTGAGCAGGCGCGAGTGATAGGGCTTGCCCGCGATGATCAGCGGATCATCAATGGCGTTTGGCGATGCAATGTTGGTGACAGCGTTCATCTGCACAGTATTGCAGAGTGGCGTCTGCATTCCGATGCGTGACAGCGGCGTCCCGCTGCAAATGCCTGCTACCAGGCATTCGCGACGGGTCCGCCACGCCTACGCTGATCAGAATCCGACTTCAAGGCCCAGATAGGGCGTACGTCCTGCAGCCGGCTCGATACCATCGGCGCGTACGCGCGAGTAGTAGTTCTGATCGAAGAGATTGCTCACGCCGCCCAGCAATTTGAAGTGCCTGGTGATTGACCACTCCGAGGACAAGTCGAACACCTCGTACGATGGAACGACGCCTGCAATCACATTGACCCCGGGACTGCCGTCGGCATTGGAATCCTGCCAGAAATGCTCATCAACTGCGGTGCCGGTCAATGCCAGCTTCAGCCAGTCGCCATTGCGATAGATCAGGCCTGCCTTAAGCACGTGATCGGGTGCGAAAGCGGGCGTGTTGCCGACTAGCGTCGGGTCGCCGCTTCGGGTGATTTCCGCGTCCAGAAATGAAGCGCTGGCGAATACCGAGAGGTGCGAATCTTCGCTGCCGGCAAAGAAGTCGTACTCGCCGGACAACTCGATACCCTGATGACGCGCATCGCCGGAATTGACACGAATCACTTCGTTCGGGGTGAGTTGCTGCTGTTCGATTTTGTCCTCGAACTCAATACGGAACAGGCTGACATCGAAGAACAGGCCGGCCACCGGGGAACCGCGCAGACCAAGTTCGTAATTCAACGACTTGGCGACATCAGGATCATTGCTGAGCGAGAGATCGGCGGTCGGGCTGGCCACATCGTCGAAGCGCATCGGGCGATAGGCCTGGGACACATTGGCGTATGCCTGCAATTGCCGTTCGCTCCAGTCGTAGGTAGCACCCAATCCGAACAACGGGACCTTCTGGTCGAACGTGCGGTCGATCGGGTCGCGCACCAGAATGGCAAGGGTTTCCGGTTCGAAGATATCGTACTCGAGCCATTCGAAACGCGCCGCCGGAATCAGGCTGAATCGATCAAAACGAAAAACGTTTTCAGCGAACAGAGCGCTATACCGCGTATCGCGTTCCTGACGAAAGCTTGAAGTTGGAATGACGCTGACCTGAGGAATGTTTTCCTGGCTGCGCGGGCTGTCATCAACGAAGTGGGTGAGGCCGAAAGTCAGCGTGTTGTTGTCACCCCAATCGTGGGTGATCCGTGCATCCAGACCAGTGCTGGTGAATTCCTGGCGATCGTAAGAGAACGTAATGTTGGACGGAAGCGATCCTGGCAGGAAGCGACGGGTGCGTCGGCTGAAACGATCCTGCGTGGAGTGCCAAAGTTTGGCATCGAGCTGGGTGGCGTCGTTGAACATGCGCGAGTGACTGAGAACGCCCGTATCACGCTCGACCCACAGTCGACTGAATGGCGTCGAGGTCCAGTCGGGCTGCGCGGCATAAACGCTGCTGGTCAGACGCCCTGGTTCGCCATTTTCCGAATCATAGGTGTAGTAGTCGAAACGCCAGCTTGCATCTTCGCTCTGGCGCCAGAAGAACGTGACGTTGGCGCCCGAAATATCGACGTCCGCGTTGTCGCGGATACCATCGAATTGACGCTTGTCGTAACTGACCAACCAACCAAAGTTCTCGCTACCGCCCGAAGCTTCGTTGTAGGTCGCATAGAGTCCATCTTCACCTACGCTATGCCGGGTAAACATGGAGAGGTCGCTACCTGGCTCGGGAGCGCGCGTGATGAAATCGATTGCCGGACCGGGCTGTGGCCCGTACAACAGCGCGGAGCCGCCGCGAACAAAGGCGATACGTTCAACGCGATCAATCGGCGGCAGATAATACAGAGTCGAGTAACCAAACCAGTTGCTCGCGATCGGTACACCGTTCTCGAAGAAGCTGATGAACTCCGATTCGTGGGGGTCGCCCAAGCCACGATAGTTGATGTTGAAGTGACCTGAAATCTGTTGCTCCGAGAGCAACAAACCGGGCAGTCGCGAAAAAGTCTGGCGCAGGTCGTTGTTGACGACCGCGGGTTGGTCATCGAGAACGACGACGGTGCTTTTCTTTCCGGTCAGAACTTTCCCTTTCTCGATTTCCTTGGCGATCTGCGGGAACAGCGGATCAGCCTGGACTTCGGCGTTGACTTCCTGACGGTCGAGCTTGGTCGGCGACTTGCGCGTCCCATCGACGGCATCAGCCCAAGTTGAAGTAGACAGAGCAGC
Organism: Pseudomonadota bacterium; assembly: GCA_034440555.1. Taxonomy (GTDB): domain Bacteria; phylum Pseudomonadota; class Gammaproteobacteria; order Xanthomonadales; family Ahniellaceae; genus 0-14-3-00-62-12. The sequence continues at coordinate 22,243 of JAWXCG010000154.1, read as the reverse complement.
ACCGATCGCGAACGCCAACACACGAATTTTCATCTTGATTTCCTTGGACATTTACATTGGCTTTGAGCATTGGCGTACATCATAATGAGAATGAGTCGCGTTAGCAAGCTGAGTGCTCGCTTGCCTGCTCAGGTCGCGGACAGTAGCCTGCCTACCCCTTTTCGACACCGGCTCACGCGAGCCCGGAGCCCTTCATGCAGTCCAAGATTGCCGCTCTGAATGAGTGGGTGCAAAGTGTTGCCCGCTTGACCCGTCCGGACCAGATTCACTGGTGCGACGGTAGCGATGCTGAGCAACAGAAGTTGAATCAACTGATGCTTGAGTCAGGTGAATTGATCGCGCTGAATACCACCACACACCCGAACTGTTTTCTGCATCGTTCGCATCCTTCCGACGTGGCACGCGTCGAGCACCTGACTCTGGTCTGCACCAGCGAGCGCGACACTGCCGGCCCGAATAACCCGTGGATGGCGCCCACCGAGGCGCATGCCAAGATCGATGCATTGTTCGATGGCTGCATGCAGGGTCGCACGCTCTATGTTGTGCCCTACTGCATGGGACCGATCCAATCGCCAATGGCGCGCTGTGGTGTCGAGATCACCGACTCGCCCTACGTGGTCGCCAACATGCGCATGATGACGCGCATGGGCGCAGACGCTTTGGCGCGTATTGAACGCGAGGGTGACGCAGGTTTTGCAACGGGCATCGTCAAGGGCTTGCATTCGATCGGCGATTTGAATCCGGAGCGCCGCTACATCATGCACTTCCCGGATACGTTGACGATCAAGTCGATCGGCTCCGGCTACGGTGGCAATGCATTGCTTGGCAAGAAATGTCACGCTCTGCGCATCGGTTCATTCCAGGCGCGTGAGGAGGGTTGGTTGGCCGAACACATGCTGATTGTCGGCATCGAGAATCCGCGCGGAGAGACGCACTACATCGCGGCCGCGTTTCCTTCGGCCTGTGGCAAGACCAATCTGGCAATGTTGATTCCGCCCGAAGGCTATCGCAAGGATGGCTGGAAGGTGTGGACCATCGGCGATGACATCTGCTGGATGCAGCCTGGTGCTGATGGCAGGCTGTGGGCGATCAATCCCGAGGCTGGTTTTTTCGGCGTCGCGCCCGGCACCAGCGCGAAAACCAATGCGAACGCATTGGCCATGTTGAACCGCAATGCCATCTTCACCAATGTTGCGCTGACCACAGACAACCAGCCATGGTGGGAAGGACTCGACGAACGCGTGCCGGCCAAAGATTGGCAGGGTCGCGACTACGATCCGGCCAATGGTCCGGCGGCACATCCGAACTCACGCTTCACGGTCTGCGCAACTCAATGCCCGAGCTGGTCGGAACGTGCCGAAGACGCCGGCGGTGTTCCCATCGCCGCAATCGTTTTCGGCGGGCGTCGCGAATCCCTGGTTCCGCTCGTATTTGAGGCGCGCGACTGGACGCACGGTGTGCTGATTGGTGCCGCCATGGCCTCGGAAACCACTGCAGCGGCAGCCGGTGCGGTCGGCGTCGTGCGCCGCGACTCGATGGCGATGAAGCCATTTTGCGGCTACAACTTTGGCGACTACTTCGCGCATTGGCTCAGCTTCGACAAACCGGGTGCGCGTCTACCCAAGATCTATCACGTCAATTGGTTTCGCAAGGGCGATGATGGCAAATTTCTCTGGCCCGGATTCGGCGACAATCTGCGCGTGCTGGAGTGGATTATCGAACGTTGCGCTGGCCGCGCCGATGCCGTTACCACGCCGATCGGCAACCTGCCCGCTGCGGCCGCGATCAACGTATCCGGGCTGAACATGAAGGCGCAGGATATGGCCGAACTTCTAAACGTCGACATTGCCGGCTGGCAGAAAGAACTCGATGCCATTGGCGCGTACTTCGATGAGTTCGGCACGCGACTTCCGGCGGTGCTGAGGTGCGAACAGCAACGAATCGCCAAGGCGTTGTCGGGCTGAGTGCGGATCAACCCATGCCGGCTGAGAACATGCAGTGCATGAAGCGCTACGACTGGATTCTGTTCGATGCCGATGACACGCTGTTCCACTTCGATGTTTACCGTGGACTGCGTCAGATGTTCGCTGATTTCGGCGTCGGGTTCGCCGAGCAAGACTATCAGGCGTATGGCGAGCTGAACAAACCGCTATGGGTGGATTACCAGGCGGGGCGGATCAACGCGCAGCAGTTGCAGGAACAGCGTTTCAGCGTCTGGGCGGAGCGCTTGCAGGTGCCAGCCAGGCAGTTGAACAGCGCGTTCCTCGCCGCGATGGCGGACATCTGCCAGCCACTCGAAGGTGCTGTCGGCCTGCTTGATGCGCTCAAGGGCAGGGCGCGTCTTGGCATCACTACCAATGGCTTCACCGAACTGCAGCAGGTCCGACTGGAACGCACCGGGCTGCGCGCACATTTCGATGTGTTGGTTATCTCCGAACAGGTTGGTTACGCCAAACCGCACGCCGGGATTTTCGACCACGCGCTTTCGCTAATGGGCAATCCTGATCGCGAACGCGTACTGATGGTCGGTGACAACCCGGATTCCGACATGCTCGGCGGCATCAATGCCGGCTTTGACACTTGCTGGTTCAACGCGCAGGGTAGGGATGCGCCAGCGGGTATCGCGCCCAACTATCAGGTGGCTTCCCTGCTGGAATTGCAGGAGCTGCTGCAACGCGCGTGGCGCTTGGATGCGGCGACGGATCCGCGCATTTGCGCGCGCTAGATCGTTGGGATCGAACTGGGTTTCGCGAGGCGCGATCACAGCCGGAAACCTGCCGTGCGTTCACCTTGTCAGCGCGTGCTCAACACGTCGCCGCACCCGATAGCCGAGTCTCCCGCGCGGTAGCGTGGCTCAGCTGCGCCTGATCTCGAAGCAATGGTGGATGCGGTCGTTGCGTGAAAAGTCGAACGGAATGCTGCGTTTGCTGATGTCGGTGATGTCGAGATCCGTCAGCGCCTCGCGGTCGATTTTGAAACGACGGTTGTTGTTGGAGAACAGAATCAATCCGTCGGGCGCGAGCCGGGCGACGCAGGCTTGCAGCAGGCGAACATGGTCACGCTGCACATCAAAATCGTCGGCGCTCTTGGAGTTGGAGAAGGTCGGCGGGTCGACATAGATAAGATCGTACTGGCCGGTATCGTTCTCGATAAACCGGATTGCATCACCTTGCACCAATCGTTGTGCGGGGTTGGCGAAGCCGTTGAGCGCGAGATTTTCCTCTGCCCAATCCAGATAGGTGTTGCTCAGATCAACGCTCACCGTACTGGCAGCGCCGCCGGCGGCGGCATAGACGGTAACAGCGCCGGTGTAGCAAAACAGATTCAGAAATTGCTTGCCGCGTACGATTTCGCGCACACGTTGGCGAAGCGGGCGATGGTCAAGAAACAGACCAGTGTCCAGATAGTCGAACAGGTTGACGCGAAAGCGCAATCCGCTCTCGTGCACGTTGAAGAAGCGCGCCTGCTCATCTTGCTTCGTGTACTGCTCCAGGCGTCCACGTTTTAGCCGCGTCTTCTCGGCGATGCGTTCGCGTGGCACCTGGAAAACGTCGCACGCGACACGCAGCAGTTCGTTGAAGCGCCGACGTGCGACCGCTTCGGGGATGTCCTTGGGCGCAGCATATTCCTGGACATGCAACCAACCTTCGTACACATCGATTGCGGCAGCATAGTCGGGCAAGTCGGCATCGTAGGCGCGATAGCAGGTGACGCCCTCGCGCGCGAGTCTGGACTTGAGGTGCTTGAGATTTTTCTGTAATCGATTCTGCAAACCGATCGCGGATTCCGACAACGGGCGATCCGGATCGACGGCGCGCCATTGCGCCGTCTCGCTGCCCGGCTCGAAGCAATAGAGTCGACATTCGATGGCGCCATTGAAGAACGCGTAGCTCTTGCTTGAGCGCAGACCGGTGGCGCGCGCCAGCTCGGGCGCACTGGTAATGAACGCTGCCTTCCAACCGACGAACGCCGGGTGCAATTGGCCGCCAAACTGTTTGTAGGTATCGACCAACAGACTGTTGTCGCCCATGCGCTCGCCATACGGCGGGTTGCTCAACACCAGTCCGCAATCGAACCCCTGGGGCCTTTGCAAATGCTCAACCCGCGCATGCTCGAACAGGATCAACTCACTGACGCCGGCGCGTTCGGCATTGGCGCTAGCGGCGGCAATGATGGCGGCATCGCGATCTGCGCCGAAATAGCGCGCCGCCTCGTTGCGGCGGCCGTTATCGGCTCTTGCCTGCGCCTCTTCACGCAGTCCGCGCCAGAGATCAGCATCAAACTTGCGCCAGCCCAAAAAACCGAAATAGTCGCGTCTGAGGCCGGGTGCCCTATCTGCGGCCATCCAGGCGCCTTCAATCAGTATGGTTCCGGAACCGCAGAACGGATCGACCAGGGCACCGCCCTGAGCAGCGATCGCTGGCCAACCCGAACGAATCAACAGTGCCGCTGCCAGATTTTCCTTCAACGGGGCCTCGTTGCTGCCCTGTCGATAGCCGCGTTGATGCAGCGGCGAGCCGCTCATATCAAGACTGACCTGCGCAATCGAGCCACGCACAAACAGATGGATGCGCACATCCGGGTCGCGGGTCTCAATGTCGGGACGGGCCTGATGCACACTGCGCAGGCGATCGCAGATCGCATCCTTGAGTCGTTGCGCCGCGTACTGCGAGTTCCGCAGCGCCTCGTTGATGCCGTGCGCATCGATGGCGATGGTGCCGCGTGGATCGATGTGATCTTCCCAAGGGAAATTGAGCGTTTCAGCATAAAGCGAATCGTTGTCGACATCGTCGATCTTCAGCAAGGGCAACAACACGCGGCTGGCCAGGCGTGACCACAGACAGGCGCGATAGGTGAGGGCCATATCGCCCTCGAAGTGCACGCCGGCAATCGTCTGTTTGACTGTTGTCGCGCCCAGTGAGGTCAATTCAGCTGCGAGCAGCTCTTCGAGGCTTTTCGGGCATGAGGCAAAGAATTTCATAGTGCGGGTAACCGGCGCAAGAATTCGGCGAATCGCGCGCCGCATGAGTCGACATATCCGCTCAGTCGATGCGAGTCGTTGACCAGCTGCAGCTCAATGTCGCGCCTGGCGCAGAAATCAAAAACTGCCTGCGCGGGAATCAATTCATCGTGCCATCCATGCACTACGCAGGTTGGTACCGGGGCGAGATCGAAGGCGCCGTCGAACCCGGGCAACCGCAGTGGCAGGGCCAGCAGAAACAGGCCACGTACTTCGACTTGCAGCGATGCCAGACCCGAGATGAAAGCACCAAAACTAGATCCAGCCAAAACCGGTGGTCCGGCAACGGAGCGGGCTTCGTCAAGCAATCGTTGTAGGCGCAAATGTGCTCCGGGCAGCCCATTGCCTGTGTCCAGATCTCGGTAGTCGGGTCGCAACGTGCGCCAGCCGAGGCGCTCGGCAGCAATCGCCATCGCAGTGGCCTTGCTGGCGTCTGGGCCAGACTCCAACCCGTGGGAGAGGATGACGGTGCCGGTCATGGGGGAAGGCTCGAGGCTAAGCAAATGGGGGCGGATGTTAGTAGGTCGGGCTCCAGCCCGACAGGGAATTCGGCAATCGGATGCAAGTCAAATCTGCATTGGCTGGCCTGGAGCGTTCTTGCCGCCTGCCTCATCCAGTGCTTGATAGTGCGCCTCAGCCCGGCTCACCGGCATGGTCAGGACTGGCAATCCGCTCGGCATCTGCGCGTGCTCGATCCGGCATTGGCGGAAAAATTGCCCCAGTGCCTGATCGAAGGACAGTGCGTGGCCGTGACGCAGGACCAACCGGGCGTCGGTGTAGTTGGCACCGAAACGGCGGCAGAATGCAGTGACTGCTGCGTCGCTGTAGGACACGTTTTGCGCGCTCAGCCAACGACTGATTTTTTCCGAGTGCTGATCAAGGGCGATGACCTGGGTGCTTGCGAACAGCCCCAGACATTGATGCAGCCAGATCGGAAGATGACTGGCGACCAGCAGTCGCCTGCCGCGCCATAGTGCGGACAGCAACGCGCTCAGATCAAACCAACTGCGCAATTCCTCGATGACCCGTACGTTGGCGTCGCCCTGAAAATGCGGATGCCGGTGCATGACAAAGCGAATCGCACTGGATTTTCCACTGCCGCTTTCGCCACAGAAGACCACCACGCGCGTTGTGGCGAAATCGCGGTCGGCCAGATTCAACGCATCGTCGAAGACCGGTTTCATCGCGAACCCGCGCTGGTTGACTGCACCAGTCCTGCCTGCGGTAGAAAGTCGGCGAACACGATTCCGCTGCAAGGGCATGCCAGCTCCTGATCGACAAACAGTGGATGGATGAGCTGGACTTCCCAGCGCATATCAATGCCATGCGTCGAGCTGGTCAACAAAGGTGGGAACAGCACCTCGAACATTTCTTCGAAATCAAGCTCGCCTTCAAGGTAATCTGCCAGTTCAACATTCGCCGGGATGTAGGGCAGGTATTGCTCATAGATCAGCACACCGCGAAATGGCCTGGTGAACGATACGGTACGACGCTTGGTGCCGGTTCCCTCCTCGTATTGGCCTTTCTCGTCATTCACTGCCACGACCCGCAATTTGGTCTTCTCAAGCGGCACGCGCGCCTTGCCACGGATCAAATCGCGCGCCGCCACACGCTGGCCACGACGCGGAAATTTCAGCCCGGGTTTGAGCTCAATCTGCATGTAACGCCGCAACTGCGCGCGGATCGCCAGCCACAGGGTGAGGCCCAGTCCGCCGCTGCCGAACAGCGACTTCATCATCGGAGATTCGGAACCGTCGCTGCCCACATGGTCATAGAAAACCACATTGGACGACGGCGAAAACTCGTCGTGCACGCCGAGCAAGGTATTAATGCCGATCAGGATCGATCCGATCGCCGATAGCATCATCACAATCATGCGGTTGCGCGGCGGGATCGCACGCAGATTGGCGCGAAAACTGTAGGCGTCCGCGGGCTCGATCAGTTTTTCGGCCTCTTGGGCTGGGGGCGGCGAGCGCAGCAGTGCGCGCTCGACCTCGGTATGCAGCTTGGTATCGAAGATGAGGCCATCATCGATCTCCACGTGGGCCAGGATGTCGATTTCAATTTGTGCACCGTCATAGCTGTACAGCGCACTGAGTTGATCGCCGATCGCCATCTCGAAGCGGGGCCCGGTGATCTTTAATGACTGGCTCAGAATGGTCTTGTGTTCGTCAATGCCGCGACTTCGCGTGGTCCGAACTTTCAGTCGCAACTCGGCCGTTGCTGAACGCCCGATCGCATTGCTGGGCAGTCCATCAAGGATCAGGCGTGCGCCTGCGCCGGTCAGCGATTCCTCAAAGTGCGCGGTCAGGGTTGTGCTCATTGGATGCTCCCTCGTGGCCAGTTTCACCAAAACAGTGACGAAAAAGACCGGGTTTCCTGTCAAAGTTTTGGCGAAAGCGGACTATGCCCGCTATTGACGCAAGAACACCCGGCGCTGCGCTGCGACACGATCGGTTGGGCTATGGTTTACCTTACTCGGTCCCGGAAACTTCAATACCGGGCGTTTGTTAACATTGCGATCTATTCAACGGTTCCCACTCATGACCATCCGTACCCGATTCGCCCCAAGTCCCACCGGATTTCTGCATATAGGGGGTGCTCGCACCGCACTCTATTGTTACCTGGAAGCTCGCCGACGCGGTGGTCAGTTCATCTTGCGCATCGAGGATACCGACCGCGAACGCAGCAGTCAGGCCTCGGTGGACGCCATTCTGGACGGCATGGAATGGCTGGGACTGGATTACGACGAGGGCCCGTTCTATCAGACTGAGCGCCTGGACCGATATCGGCACGTGGCCGAAGATCTGGTTCGCCAGGACAAGGCCTACCGCTGCTGGTGCAGTAAGGAACGACTGGACGCGATGCGTGAGGCGCAGATGGCCGCTGGCGAGAAGCCGCGCTACGACGGACGCTGCCGCGAGCACGCGGTTGTCATTGACGGCGTGACTCCGGTAATCCGTTTCCGCAATCCGCAGCTGGGTTCAGTGATTTTCACCGACCAGGTGCGTGGTCGTATCGAAATATCCAATACCGAGATGGATGACCTGATCATCTGGCGTTCCGACGATTTCCCGACCTACAACTTTGCTGTGGTGGTCGATGACATCGACATGAAGATCACCGAGGTGATCCGCGGCGAGGACCACATCAACAACACACCCCGGCAGATCAATATCTACCGCGCGTTAAACGCTACGCCACCCCAATTCGCGCACTTGCCGATGATCCATGGTCCGGACGGGGCCAAATTGTCCAAGCGTCATGGTGCGGTGAGCGTGATGCAGTACCGTGATGATGGCTACTTGCCGCATGCACTGCTGAACTACATTGCACGCCTCGGCTGGTCGCATGGTGACCAGGAAATCTTCTCGTTTGACGAGCTGCGTTCGCTGTTCCGAGTCGAGGACGTCAACCGTGCACCCTCGCGCTTCGACTTTGACAAGCTTGCCTGGCTCAATCAGCACTACATGAAGTCCGACTCGCCCGCCGAGGTAGCCAAGCATTTGATGTTCCACCTGCGTGAGCTCGACTATGACCTGTCGCGCGGACCGAAAGTTGAGGATGTCGTTATCGCCCTGCGCGATCGGGTCAAGACGCTGAAGGAAATGGCAGAACGCGCGCGCTGCTGGTACCTGGACCTGGACGGATTCGATGCCGAGTCAGCGAACAAGCATCTGCTCCCGGCAGCGACTGCAGGTCTTGGCGCCGCGCGTGAGCAGCTGGCGGCAATCGCGCTCGAAGACTGGAGTCCGACCCGCATCGATGCCGCGCTGCGTGCCGCCGCCGAAGCAGTGGGGTTGGGCTTGGGCAAAGTGGCGCAACCGCTGCGGGTTGCAATGACTGGGTCACAGGTATCGCCCTCGATCGACCATACGGTTTATCTGGTTGGTCGTGAACGAACAATGACGCGGATTGATGCCGCCATTCGCCATATCAAAGCGGCCGCGGGATGATGCAGACTCGCTCTAGCCGTCGCGCCTGCTGAGTAACGAATATGGCGTTGCGCCCGGTCGCCGGCTTGGCCAATGAATCGCAAAAGGTATGCTGATGAACCCTGTGGCCCCGCACCATCAACATGTTCACGCGCCCAATCGCTTTGTGCACGAGGTGGAAAGTGCCTGTGAGCGACGCGGATTGCGCCTTACGCCCTTGCGCAAGCTGGTTCTGGAATTGATTGCAAGCAACGAAAAGCCGGTCAAGGCCTACGACCTGCTTGACCGTCTACGCGCGCAGACCGGAAAATCGGCACCGCCGACGGTCTATCGTGCGCTCGATTTTCTGCTTGAGCACGGTTTCATCCACAAGTTGGAATCGATCAACTCCTACACCAGCTGCCACCACCCCAACGAGCGCCACAGCGCCCCATTTTTCATCTGTAACCAATGTGGCCATGCGATCGAGTTTTGCAATAGCGAGGTGGCCGAACTGCTGATGCGGCACGCGCACGAACTCGGCTTTGTGCCGCAAGCACAAACACTCGAGGTGCATGGCATTTGTGCTCGGTGTCGACGTGCTTAAAACATTCAGGCCAGACTCCAGCTCAGCGCCATTTGTCAGGACCGTTCTGATTTGCGGTTTGCTGGCGATGCTGCCGGCACACTCTCAGGACTTCCCTGAGGAGAAGCCCGCGTCCAGAGTTTCTCCGACCCCGCCGTCCACCGCAGCCGTACCTGCTGTCGTGACACCCGCCACGCAGAAGCTCAAGGCGTCTGCGCCGGTTACCGAGCGTAAGCCCAAACCAGCGCCGCCCAAGGCAGCGTCCGTGGTTGCTGCCACGGTTTTGAGCCAGCCGAATGCGCCATCGTCCGCCGCGCGTGACAGTGTCGAGACCGCGTCGACCACCCGACCCAGCACCACCACGTCCACAGCGGAGCTTGGCAGCACCCAATCGGCAACAGAAGGCACCGCTTCCCCCTCCCTGATTGAGACAGCGGACGACGTTGTGCCCCAGTCTTTTGTCAGCGCACTCGAGGAGGTGCCGGTAGCCTCCGGTCCACTGCAGTTGCTCGGTGAATCGATCGAGGCGGGAAGCCGTCATGAACTGCGCTGGGCTTCCAGTCAGAGTTTTGATGGTGCCGTGGTCACCACGCCGGTGATTGTGCTGCATGGCGTCAACCCCGGGCCACGACTGTGCATGACCGCGGCGGTGCATGGCGATGAGCTCAACGGAATCGAGATCATCCGCCGCGTCACCAATGAAGTTGACGTCGCCGAACTCGCCGGCACGGTGATTGCGGTGCCCATTGTCAATTACCTTGGCTACTCGCGCGCGTCGCGCTATTTGCCCGACCGCCGCGACTTGAATCGTTATTTTCCTGGGTCGCGTGGCGGCAGCTCTGCTTCGCGCATTGCTTATGGTTTTTTCAATGACATCGCGCGCCATTGTCACGCCGTGGTCGATTTTCATACCGGTTCGTTTGACCGTAGCAACTTGCCACAGGTGCGCGGTGATCTGCGCCAGGACGCCGTGCTGGCTTTTACGCGCGAGTTTGGTGCTACCGCGGTACTGCATTCGCCCGGGAGCAGCGGCATGCTGCGGCATGCGCTGACAGAAGTTGGCATTCCGGCGATCACTTTCGAGGTCGGCTCGCCGCTTCGACTGGAACCCAGCGAAATTGATTTTGGGGTACAGGCGATGCACACGCTCATGCACAAGATGGGCATGACGCGCACGTTTCGCATGTGGGCCGAACCGCAGGCGTTGTTCTATGCAGCAAAGTGGGTGCGCGTGGATGCCGGCGGCATGTTGTTCTCGGAGGTCAAGCTCGGTGACCGTGTGCGTGCTGGGCAACGGCTCGGCAAGGTTATCGATCCGATTCAGAACCTGGAGAGTGCCATCGTGTCGCCAGTGCGCGGCAAGGTGCTCGGCATGGCGCTCAATCAGATCGTGCTGCCGGGTTTCGCCGCCTATCACCTCGGTATCGAGACCAGTGAGCAGCGCGTCGCCGAGGAAGCTGCGCGCGCGGCCGCGGCAAACCTGGATTCCGGCGCCACGAACATTGATGACCCCGAAGAAGACGATGGTGCGGGCACCCCAATCGAGCGCGCGCCGGAGGACGAAGACGGCGAGCGCTGAACCATTTCAGCCTGATCGATGGCCCAACCCAACAAGTTCTAAACGCTGTTCGTGGCATCATTTCTTCGCTTGACGAAACCCCGTCTGGCTCTGCTAATGTCTTTTCCCGTTCGATCAACCGCGTAGGTATTTATGCGAAAGCCAATATTCGTAATCTCGCTCCTGTTCACGCTCGCGTCGAGTGCCTTCGCCTCATCCGAGCAACCCAAGCCCGTTTTCGGCGAGAAAGTTGCTCCGACTGATTTTCCAGAACTCATCGCCATGATTCGCGAGGAGATCCAGCCCAGGGGGCGCTGGGAGTACGTGCCCGACTCGGAGCGGCCTAAGCTGGAGACCCAGTTGAAGGTGATGGAGAATCTGCTTGAAGGCCACGCTTCGGTCGACGAACTGTCGAACGACGAGAAGCTGAAATTGATCAACGCCCAGGAACATGCCAACGCAATCCTGACCCAGCATGACGGCCGACGATTGATTTGCGAACGCCAGACACCCACTGGCAGCCATCATCCGAAAAACGTTTGCGTGACGCTGGCGCAACGCCGCCAAGCAAGCGAAGACTCACGGCGCTTTCTGGATGACGTTCAAGCCCACAGGGCGTTGAAATCGTCCAACTGAGCCACAACTGGCAGCGCTCGGTGTTCGGTGATTGGAAGCACAGGTAGTGGTGCTTCCAATTGTCGACTAGGGAAGGTCTGATCAAGTCACGACTTCGTCTTCGCCACACGCCTATTGCTTGCCAAACCCCCGCTCTCAACAGCGGAGCTGGTCAACCTGCGGTTTTTCGCCCCCTGACTCAGGAGGCTATCGCGGCTCCGGACTCGTTCAGCGATTCCCTAGAGGCAAAGCGTTCGACGCGGTCTTTTATCCGGCCCGACCGCGATCTTCAGGAAAACCGATCCCAGCCCGGCTTGGGTGTAAAGCGCGGGCCGTATTTGACCGCCAGCGCTTCCAGGCGCGCCTTGAGTTTGGCGCCGCCCGTATCGCGGATGTACTGGATGGGGCCGCCGCGAAACGGTGCAAATCCGGTTGCAAAGATCAAGCCGGCATCAAGATGCTCCTCGCTTCGCACCACGCCCTCGTGCAGACAGGCCACCGCCTCATTCAAAAACGGCAGGATCATGCGGTCTTCCAGATCGTCCGGCGCTTTGTAGCCGCTGGGCACGTCCGGTTTTATCGCGCGACCGTCCTTCCAGGTGTACAAGCCCTGCCCATCTTTTTTGCCACGTTTGCCCGCGCTGAGCAGATCCTGCAATTGCGTCGGCACCGTCATGCCCACGACCGGCCCCACCACTTTGCCGACTGAAGCGGCTACATCGAGCCCCACCACATCAGCCAGTTCGATCGGCCCCATCGGCATACCGAATTTCCTGGCCACGCGATCGATCACCGGCCCGGGTACGCCTTCGCTGAAGATGGTTGCTGCTTCGATCAGGTAGGGCACCAGAATGCGGTTGACCAAAAAGCCCGGCGACGTGGAAACGGGAACCGGCAACTTGTCGATTGCCTTGACGAAAGCGGCGGCCCGCGCGGCCACTTCGGGACTGAGTTTGTCGTGTTGGACAATTTCCACCAACGGCATGAGCGCGACCGGATTGAAATAGTGGATGCCTACGAAACGCGAGGGATCCCTTAACGACGCGCCCAGCTCGGGTAACGGAATACTGGAAGTATTGGTAGCCAGAATGGCGCCTGGTTTCATTCGCGGTTCGAGCGTCGCGTACAGCGCCTGCTTGGCGTCGCGATTCTCGAAAATCGCTTCGATGATCAAGTCCGCGTCGGGCACGTGCGCACTTTCGACATCGGCCTGAAGTCGCGCCAGAACGGGTGCGATCTTGTCCTCTGTCTTGAGCTTTCTGGCGAACAGTTCGCGTGCGCGATCCAGGGCCGGCTGGATGAATTTCATCTCGCGGTCCTGCAAGCTGACGGTGAAGCCCTGCAGCGCGCACCACGCGGCGATGTCGCCGCCCATCACTCCGGCACCGACAACGTGGACACGCTGGATGCCATGCGGCATAGCGGTGCCGAGGGATTTGAGTGACTCCTGTAGAAAATAAACCCGCACCAAATTTCGGGCGGCGGGCGTCTGGGCCAGTTTCACCACCGACCGCGGCTCCGCAGCAAGCCCTGAGGCGACGCTGCCGCCGTAGCGACGCCAGAATTCGATGATGGCAAACGGCGCCGGATAGTGTCGCGGATCGGCCTTGCGCGCGACCTGCTTGCGCAGCACTGGCGCCAACAGCTGTCGCGAAACCCACCAATTGGTGGCCGCAATCTTCCAGCGTCGCAACAACGGTTTGCGGATGCGCCGACCGAGCAGCGCGCGTGCTTCCTCAAGCAGTTTTTCGGCTGGCACGACTTTGTCGACCAGACCCAGCGCACGCGCCGCCGCGGCGCTTATCGAGCGTCCGGTCAACATGAGATCAAACGCAGCAGGCGCGCCGATCAGATGCGGCAGTCGCGCGCTTCCGCCCCATCCTGGTTGAATACCCAGCTTGACCTCCGGGACCCCGAGCCGCGTCTTGGCATCATCCGATACGATCCGGGCGCGGCAAGCGAGGGCGATCTCCAGTCCACCACCCATGCAGTGTCCATGGATTGCCGCGACTGTCGGTATCTTCAGTGCTGCCAGCTTGGAAAATACGCGGTGGCCGCGCTTGATGGCATCCATCGTCTCGCCCTTTTCGGCAAAGCGCTGGAATTCACCAATATCCGCTCCGGCGATGAAGCCAGCAGTCTTTGCCGAACGCAGAATCAGGCCCTTGGGTGGCTCGATGTCAACCCGCTCAAGTAACTGTTCAAGCTCGTCGAGCACCGCGCGACTCAGCGCGTTGACCGGTTCGCCAGCGCGATCCAGGCTGATAACGAGCACGCCATCTGTGCCCAATTCGGTCTTCCAGTGCAGGAAACGCAGGCCCTCAAACATGTTCAGCTCCGTCGACTCGTTCTCAGAAAACAGCGGGCAACCTCGGTAAAAGACCAGGGCGCAATGGGTTCCCGCTGTTGCTGCGCAATCTTCATGCCCAATGCGCAGAGCCGTCAAGCTAGGGATTCTTGTAAATTCCGTGGCGCTTCGATTGCAGCGGTGCGTAGCGCTCGAATTGCCATGGGGCTGGCAAACGAATGCCGGCATGTCGCCTGCATTCAAGCGACGAAGCTTACCTCGCGCTCGCATTGTGCTCAGAGCAGGCCGGCGCTTTTAACCGTCCTCGGACGGGTTCCCTAGGGAAGGACCGGGTTTGGAGGAGTACTATGGATAGGCCGGAAACCGTGAAATCTTTGCCGCAAACGGCTATGGTGGGCACCATGCCCATCGAGTCCAACGTCATTACCAGCACGGAGAACACATCGCTGTTCGTGACCCCGCAGTTGGTCGAGTCCTTGTCCAACAGTGAGCACAACATCGTGACGATCGAATCGCCGCGAGTCGCCGACGTCATGGCTCAATTCCGTCAGTATGCGATGCGTAGCGGAACGCCGATCTACCAGTGGACTGCCGAGGAAGGAATCGTCAGTCTGCGCGAAATGGATTTCGTAGTGCCAGGTAGTCAGCGATTGCACGACGCTTTGCGCCATGTCGCCAGCACCCTGCATCTGGGGATATACCTTTTTGTTGGCGCCACCCGCGAGCTGCGCCCGCCTGCGACTGGTGTCGTGCGCCAGTTTGCGCGACCGGGAAATGCCATTCCCGGGCGCAAGATCGTGTTCCTCGACACCAAAGTGAAGCTGGCCGATGGGGTGGACGGATTTGTACACCGCATCGTGCACGACATTGCGGAGCGTAAACCGCCGCGCCTGCGTGATGGACGCTGGGTGACTTGATGAACACTAACCGCGGTTCGGTTCTGATCCTGCTGAATGATCGCGCCGAGCGCAGGCGGCTGTTCGAGTTGCTTGACTCGATGGAGTTCGAGGCGATCTATGCCGCCAAAGATACCGTCCAGGCGCGCACCATGCTCAGTCAGGAGTCCGGCGTCGAGTTGATCGTGCTCGAATTCGTTCCTGGCGACAACGAGGCGCTGTCATTTTGCACCGAAGTGCGCGCTCATGCGCATACTGCAAAAATTCCCGTGTTGGCCATTCTCGCTGGCGATTCCGGTTCGTGCTGGCCGGCTGGCAAGATGCCCACCGCGGTCAGCGACTGGCTCGCAATTCCGGTCGATCTGGAGCTGATGCGCCGCAAGATCGAGCGTTTGTTTACCCCCGCGCCCACGATTGAGACCGAAGTAGCCGCGAAGGGGGACGGATATCGATACGCCTTTGATCACTCTCTGGACGAATTGATCGTTTCTGATCCTGCCTCCGGCAAGATCATCGAGGTCAACCAGACCTTTCTCACGCAGTCTGGGTATCGCTTGGTTGACGCGGTCGATGCGTTGTTGGACGACTTCGACCTGAGTCACCGCGATGCAGTGCGCCGTGACTTGATGGCAACAGTGAACAAGTCTGGTTCAGCGCGATATCGCTGCCTCACATCGCGAGCAGATGGTCGCCGGCTGATGATGGACGCGGTCACCCGGCTGGTTCGTGTCGGAGCCGATGTGCGCTGGTTGACAGCGATGCGCCTCACGGCCAGCGATGATGCGGGGCGAGCCTTGGCGGACTTCACCGACAGCCTGTGGAAGACACGCGGTTCCAGCCAGATGGGTCGTCAACTTGGGCAGCGTTTGATCGAGCTGGGCAAGCTCGACTATCTCTGTCTGTCCACGCAGCGTGGCGAAACCGCCACAGGCAGCGAATTGACGTTGAATTATGCGCGTCCTGGCTTGGCCAAACCTATTGTCGATCAGCTGGCCCAAGTAGTGTTGCGCAAGGTGTTCAATGGCGATGCGTTCGTCGTGCCCTCCGGTGCCTGGAAAGCACTGGGTGCTGAAGCGCAGGAGCCGGCGCAGCGGTTGGAATTCTTGATCGGAGTGCCATTGCGCGACGCCAACGACGAAGTCATTGGCGGGTTGTTGGCCGGTGGGCGAGAAATGCTGCTGGATAGCAGCCTGATCCCAGTGGCAGCGCGTTCGTTCGGAGCGCGCATCGCAGTAGAACTTGACCTGGAGTACGCGCTTGAACAGGGGCGGGCCAAGGGGCTGCAGGATTCGCTGACCGGATTGCCAAACCGGCTACTGTTCAATGACCGGCTTGAAACCACGATTCGAGAGGCGCACCGAACCGGAGAGATGTTTGCGGTCCTGTTCGTTGATCTGGACCGTTTCAAGAATGTGAACGACAGCCTGGGTCATGGCGTCGGCGACGAGTTGCTGTTGGCGGTAGCGAAACGCTTGCGGGTCGCAATTCGCGGCAGCGATACCGTGGCCCGATATGCGGGTGACGAGTTCACCTTGATCCTGCGTCATATTGTCCATCGCGATGATGTAACGCGCATTGCAGACAAAATTTGCCGCGTGCTCGAGTCACCGCTGACCATCAGCGAGAGTCGCGAGCTGCACATCACCGCCAGCATCGGCATCAGTTTTTACCCCGATGACGCCGATACTGCTGAAAAACTGCTGCAGCATGCCGATGTCGCCATGTACAACGCCAAGGGAATGGGCCGCAACAATTACCAGGCCTATGTCGCAGTGCCCGAAGAGTCGCATCAGCAGCGGCTGGCTTTGGAAGCCAAGCTTCGACTGGCTGAGCGCAATGGGGAGCTGCGTGCTTACTACCAGCCGCAGGTGTCCGCGCAAACCGAAGACATCATCGGAATGGAGGCGCTGCTGCGCTGGGAACATCCGGAGCTGGGCATGATCTCGCCCGGGTTCTTCATTCCCTTGGCAGAAGAAACGGGTTTGATCATGCCGATCGGGGAGTGGGTACTGCGCACTGCCTGCGTCGACGCCAAGCGTTGGCATCAACTCTTCGGTCATCCGCTGCGGGTCAGCGTCAATCTATCAGCCCTACAGCTGCGGCAAACCACGCTGGTGGAGACGGTGCGCAGCGTGCTCGAGGAAACCAAGCTGGAGCCGCAGTTTCTCGAGCTCGAAGTGACCGAAAGCATCAACGTCAAATCGATACCCAATCTGATCGAGACCCTGCAAGGGCTTCGCGATCTGGGATGCTCCATCGCCATCGACGACTTTGGAACGGGTCAGAGTTCGCTCGATTACATCCGGCGTTTTCCTGCTGACCGCATCAAGATTGATCAAGTGTTTGTCCGCAACATCGGCGTCGACCCGGACGACGAAGCCATCGTGCGTGCCACCATCAACATGGCACAGAGTTTGAATCTCAGTGTGATTGCCGAGGGCGTCGAGTACGAAGAGCACCTGGAATTTTTGCGTGACAATGGCTGCGACGAGCTACAGGGCTATTTGTTCAGCCGACCGCTACCGGCAGCGACCTTCGAAAACATGATGTCCGAACGCGAAAAGCTGCGCAACGGGCAGGTCGCTGCTCGCTGAGGGGTGGCTTTGCGCAGGTGAGATTTGGACTGGGCTGCGGCACAGTCCCCAGCCCCGCAAGTCAGTCGCGCTGTTAAGGAACCTCTGAATAAGTCCGGAGCCGCGATAGCCCCAGAGTCAGGAGGTGAAAAACCGCAGGTTGACCAGCTCCGCTGTTGAGAGCGGGGGTTTGGCCAGCAATAAGCCGTGTGGCGATGACGAAGTGGTGACTTATACCGACCTTCCTTAGTTGGGCAATCGCCGAAAGTCCGTGGCACCGCTTCACCCGCTGGAGTTTCTGCCATTCGAGCCGCCCCGCATCCCTTTTCGATTGGGTTACGATTGCGATAGCTCAAAGGCGGAAAGGGGCTGGACTAGCCACGAATCTTTACGGGATCAGTGAACTTTTCACGGTTTCACCAGTCTCATCAGGCGTTCATTTACTGAGGTTGCGCCTATGCCCCCTTTGATTGCCGCATTGCCAGTCGTGGCCAGGATCGGTACAAAGCTGTCCCTATCCCCGGCCATTGCCGCAGTTGCACCCCAGGAGAAGGGCTTGAGCGAGCAGGACGCCGATATCACCCTGGTCCGACGTGTGCAAGCTGGCGAACGAGGTGCGTTCGACTTGTTGGTGCGCAAATACCAGCACAAGGTGTTTGGCATCATCTCGCGGTTTATCCCGAACTACGCCGAGTGCCAGGACGTTGCCCAGGATACGTTTCTGCGCGCTTTTCGCGCTATCGGCAATTTTCGAGGGGAGAGCGCGTTTTACACTTGGCTCTATACCATCGCCACCAACACCGCTAAAAACCATCTGGTTGCGCAGCGCCGCCGTCCACCGAGCGACGATGTGCAGATTGAAGATGCCGAATATTTTGAAGGCGCGCTGCGCTTGAAGGATACCTCGACACCCGAGCGAGAACTGATGCGTCAGGAAATCGAGCGTGCGGTGACCAGTGCGGTCGACGGTCTGCCGGCGGAGCTGCGCATGGCCATCACCCTGCGTGAGGTTGATGGACTGAGTTACGAGGAGATTGCGCAGAATATGGATTGTCCGATCGGTACCGTGCGCTCGCGTATCTTCCGCGCGCGTGAAGCCATTGATGTGAAGCTACGCCCTTTGCTGGGCAACAATGACGAAAGGATGGAGGTCGTATGAACGACTCGATTCGAGAGCAGTTGTCGGCGATGGCCGACGGTGAAATGGAAGCTGAGGGCACCCGCTTCCTGTTGAAACGACTCGAGCGCGACGCGGAGTTCCGCGGCGCCTGGGAACGCTATCACTTGATGCGCGATTGCCTACGCCACCAAGGCACGATGGCGCCGCCGGATTTTTGCGCGGGTGTTTCGGCGCGCATCGAAGCCGACGAGGCCGCCTTACGTAATCAACCGACGCAGCGTGTTGCCTGGCGCGGGCTGGCGGGCGCTGCCATGGCCGCAGGTGTTGCTGTCGTGGCGCTGTTTGCAGTGCGCATGAATCCGGGAACAGAGGAAGGCGGGCTGGTTGCGACCAATCTCGCCCAAGTCGCTCCTATGACGACCAGTGATCTGGTTCCGGCTTGGCAGTTGGCGCCGGTCGCGGACAAGGAGCAATTCCTTCTGGTGCAGCAGCCCATGCCCAGTGAGCTCGATTCCTACTTCGTGCGGCATGGTGAAGCGGCGGGCGGTATTGGGCCTTTGGGACCGTTACCCTCGGTGGTGGCGGTAGCCGGCGCTGGTTTAGGTACTCAGGGAGAATAATCTCGTGCGCGTCAACCGGTTGGCTACGCTGGGACAGGTACTGAAGTCCGTGACTAACGTTGGCGTGACTGATGATAGCGTTGGTAGCGATAGCAGTCGTAGCGATCGCAATGAAGCGGAAAAATTCGCAGCCCTGGCGAGGCGTGGGTCGTCGGCCAGGCTGATGACTTTGGCTCGGACAACAACCACGCAAGCGGGTCGAAATCGGGCGAGTGCTTATTCGTATTTTGTGCTTGCCGCACTGGCATCGTTGGTTCCAGCAGCATTTTTTCCGGCGCCGGCACGCGCTGACGATGCGACGCAGCTGCTGTTGCGCTTGCAGTCTGCACAGTTGCAACGCGGTTACGAAGGCATAGTGGTGTATGTGCACGATGGCCGCGTCGACCAGATACGCATCGTCAGTCGTCCCGGCCTCGACGCATTCCAGCGTTTCGCCAGCCTGAGCGGCAACCAGCGCGAGATGCTGAAGTCCGGTGGCGAAGTACGCTCGCTCGAGCCCAGTCAGGCACCGGTTGCGTGGCCGGCAATGGCCGCTCCGGCAATGCGAATGGACGCGCACAAATTGGCTAGTGTGTATCGTATGCAGCTCGCCGGCAGCGATCGGGTGGCCGGATTCGCTGCGCGCATGATCGAGGCTGAGCCGCAAGATGGGCTGCGTTATCGCCAGCGGCTTTGGGTCGATCAGGAAACCGGATTGTTGCTGGGCGCAGCACTCATTGGTCCGCGCCGTGAGCTGCTGGAGCAGGTGATGTTTGCGCAGTTGGTGCTTGAGGGCAGCGCCTTGGCGTCGGTGCCGGCGGTGGCAGCGGTAGCCTCCGTAGCCGAAGATGGACGGGTGCAGTTGTTACCTGGTTTCGCCTTGATCGGCGGCCGCATCGACACAGCGCGAGGCTTGGAGCAACGCGTTTACAGTGACGGACTGGCCACCGTATCGGTCTACATCGAGAAGCGCGATGGTGCTCAGGCCGGGGAGTTTGCCACCCGTCGCGGCGCGGTTCAGCTGTTCGGTCGCCAATCGGGAAGCATGCGTATCGTGGCGGTGGGTGCCGTGCCGCCGGTATCGACGCGCCGTCTGGTTGACGCCACCTTCGCCTCGCTGGCATCGCCCGAATAGCTCTGTTGGTTTGGTTGCCTTGGCTCACCCCTGCCATTGGATGGGGGCTGTTGTCGGAACTATCCATGGCGGCCGTGGACCAAGCGAGGACAGTTGAGAAATCAATGCAAGCCCATAATTGTCTAGTTCGCAAAATTTGTTGATTCCGCATTCGCGCAGCGCGCTGTTTTCACATCCGTGCTCGGAGCGCCATCGGATGCAGATCTTTTTCCGGTTCGAATCAGGAGTAGATGCCCATGATCCATATTCGTCAATTGTCCTTCTACGCGGCCCCGATTTTGTTGGCAGCTGCGTTCGGAAACTTGCAGGCGCAGTCATTGCCGGATTTTACCGGCTTGGTAGATCGCAATGCCCCGACGGTAGTCAATATCAGCGCTACCAAGACTGCAGGCGCTCCGTCCAACGATCCCTCTGCCTATCGCAATGAGGAAGTGCCCGAAATCTTCCGCCGCTTCTTTGGCGATCCGGGGCAGTTCCAGGCACCACCGCAGGAGCGTGTGTCGGGAGGGTCTGGTTTCATTATTTCCGCAGATGGCTATCTGTTGACCAACCACCACGTCATTGACGGTGCCGACGAAATAAACGTGCGTCTCAAGGACCGTCGGGAGTTCAAGGCCAAGCTGATTGGCAGTGATCAGCAGAGCGATGTTGCCTTGCTCAAGATTGCCGCAACCGGTCTGCCGGCAGCCACGCTCGGCGATTCCAGCAAGCTCAAGCCGGGACAGTGGGTGGTCGCGATTGGCTCTCCCTATAATCTTGATTTTTCGGTGACCGCGGGCATTGTCAGCGCCGTTGGCCGAAATCTGGGCGATCAGCAACGTTATGTTCCTTTCATCCAGAACGATGTGGCGATCAACCGCGGCAATTCGGGCGGACCGCTGTTCAATCTTTCCGGCGAAGTAGTGGGCATCAACTCGCAGATCTTTTCCAACACAGGCGGTTCTATTGGGTTGAGCTTTGCCATTCCAATCGACTATGCCAATCAGGTGGTCGCCCAGCTGAAAAGCAAGGGAAAGGTGGCCCGTGGCTATCTGGGCGTGGGTTTGCAGGAAGTCAGCAGCAATGATGCCGCAGCGCTTGGCCTACCGCGCGTCGCCGGCGCCCTGGTGTCGCAGGTCGACAAAGGAACGCCCGCTGCCAAAGCCGGATTGAAGGTGCAGGATGTGATCCTTCGCTTTGAAGGCATGCCGGTGGAGCGATCTGGCGATCTGCCCCCGCTGGTAGGCGGCACATCACCAGGTACTCGGGTCGCGCTTGGCGTATTCCGTGATGGTCGCGAACTCAACGTGCCCTTGGTCGTCGGCGAACTGCCCGGTGCGACCGGCGCCGCCGCTCCAAATGTCGGAAGCGTGCCTGAAACGAGCGACGCGATCGGGCTATCGGTCAGCGACATCAGCGCCGACCAGCGTGAACAGTTGGGCGTGGACGCTGGCGAAGGGGTGGTGATTGAGCGCGTCATCGGACCGGGGGCACGTCGGGCCGGGCTGCAGACCGGCGACGTAGTGCTGATGGTCGGGCGCTCCAAAGTCGGCTCTGTGGCGCAGTTCCGAGCGGCGGCCAAGGCCATTGCCAAAGGTCAACCGGTCATGCTGCTGGTGCGGCGCAGTGGCGGCAATCGCTTCGTGACCATTAACGCCGATGAGTAACTGAGCGTAAGAGATGGTCTGAACAAGTCACCACATTGTCTTCGCTACACTGCTTATTGCTTGCCAAACCCCCAAAACCTGCGGTTTTTCGCCCCCTGACTCAGGGGGCTATCTCGGCTCCGGACTTGTTCAGATGTTCCCTGAGCCTGCGGAGCAACTGAGTCGGAACACCCGGGCTTCATGCCATAATCGGCCATTCCCTCGAATACAAGGCGCCCTGGCCATCCGGTCGGGGCTTTGGCTTGGCATGAAACACATCCGAAATTTTTCCAT
>JAWXCG010000153.1:0-13084 GCA_034440555.1 Pseudomonadota bacterium | reverse complement strand
TGGCACCGGGCCTCATTGAACAGGGCGCGAAAACTAAAACACCCCGAATTGATAGATGCAGCGCCACTCTTGCGGCAAACAATACCGCGCAGAGTGGCGTGAGCCGCGATTCTCAGGCGCGGCGAAGATTCGCAGAATCGCGGCTTACGCCGCGCCTATATTTTGAGTTCGTAAGCGGCGAGCTTGCCGTCGACTGAAGCCACAAACACGCGGTTGCCGACCACCAGCGGTGTAGCACGCACACCCTTTTTTCCCAGTCGGAATCGCGCCACTGTTGCGCCGTCTTCGCGCCGCAGCCAGTGCACATAGCCCTCGACATCACCCATGACGATGAAATCGCCAATCACCACGGGTGTCGTCATCCAACGGTGACTGAGCGCGTCCTGCTTCCACAGCGAACTTCCGCTGCGGCGATCCAGTGACCAAAGCACGCCCTGGTCGTCCACCGCGTAAAGCGCATCTCCAGCACCGGACAGGCCACCGTAAGAGGAGAGATCGCGCGCCCAAAGCGGACGACCGGTGTCCAGCGCAAGCGCCGTGACTTGTCCGCGAAAGGTTACCGAATAGACTGCGTCGTCACTCAGCTGAAGCTCGCCGTCAACATCATTCATGCGATCCAGTTCAGTACGCCCGTCCGTTCGTGCAATGGTCTGCTCCCATAACAAGGCTCCGTCAGCAACGGACAGCGCCACGACGCGGGCATTGTCGTATCCGATGAACGCCTTACCGGCAGAGATCAGGGTCGGACCGTTGCCGCGCAGGCTGATCAGCGGGGAGCCGCGATCGAACTGCCAGACGCGAGTGCCGTCGGCCGCCGACAGCCCATGCACCCGTCCGTCGTTGGACCGAACCACAATAATCGAACCGGCAATCACTGGGGCAACCAGCAGTTCTGACGAAACCCGACTGGTCCAGCGCTCTGCCCCGGAATCGGCATCCACAGCAACAACCAAACCGTCGATGCTGCCTGCAACTACCAGTCCGTCGCGCGCATCGGCGCCGGAGACCAGACGTTCCGCGCTTTCGTAGCGCCACACTCGCTTGCCGTTGGCTGCGGTGAAAGCGATCAGCCCGCCTTCAACGTCGGTGATGAAGATGCGGTCGTCGGCATAGGCCGGGCGCGGACGCGCTCCAGTGCGTTCGACACCCTCGCCCGTACCAACGGACCAAATCTGCTTGACGCTGGCAGACTTCTCGAAATCCACCAGCGCCGCAGGCGGTTCAATGTTGTCCTTGCTCTTACCTTTGAGCAGCTTGCACCCCGGTAGAACAGCGAGCGCAACGAGTATCCAACCAAGCCGGCGCATCAGCCACCAACCTTGGGCGCTGCCCCGGATAGCGGCAAATCATCGCGCTTCATCTCGACCAGGCGGCGCCGCGCCGAAGCACTGTCCAACTCGACCAAAGCCTGCTCATAGGCCGCCCTGGCGTCAGCGGACTTGCCTTGGGCAAGCAGAATGTCGCCGCGCACTTCAGCCGCCTGAGCGGAAAAACCCTTTGCAGTGACTGTATTGGCCAGAGTAGCAGCCTGATCCAACTTGCCGGCCTGCAGCAATGCGCGCGAAAGCCGAAGCGCGGACAGCGCCTTGAGCTCGTCGAATTCAGCGTGCTCGTGAGCCCACTCCAGGGAAGCAATCGCGGCATCCACCTTGCCGCCGTCGGCTAGCGTTTTTTCAGCCTCGCCCATCGCCGAAAGCACTGCATACGGTGACTTCGCATAGTCGCTGCGCAGCGTCGAACCGAGTTTCTTGATCTGGTCGGCGTCCTTTTTTTCGACCGCAGCCAGGTACAAGCTGTATTGTTGACCGGCACGATCAAGCGATTCGGCGCGCCAATCCTGGTACTTGCCTACGCCCCAAATTGCGCCGATTCCGCCAACCAATCCTAAGATGATCGAACCGAAGTTGTTGCGCAGCCAATTGCGCACGAGTTCGCTTTGCTCGTGCTCGTCGAGAAGTTCTGTTGCCATGGGATTCCAGTTGATAACTTAAAGCCGGGCCGAAGCCCGGGCGGCGCATTCTAGCGCGAGGGCGTGGCGCTTGTCGGCTCTGCCAACTGCGAATCGGTTTCAAAGAGTTTTAGTCGGGCTACGTTCAGCCGCGAAAACTGCAACAGATCCACCGGCTTGCCATCAACCTTGAGCTCAACACCACTTACGTTGCCGATGCTCATTGCGACTGTGCCATGGACCAGGTGTTCGCGCTTCTCGCCGGCGCGCGCAATGCCGTAATCGAGCCGCGCGCCTGCGCCATCAACCATTTCCAGCCAGCTGTCTTGAGAGAAAAGCATCTCGATCCGATGCACTCCGGGTACCGATTCGGGCGCCTGGCTGATTGAACCCATCGGGGTCATTGATGCCATGAGTGGCATTGGATCGGGCTGCTGCAGCGCCTGCAATGCTGGCCCATAGGCAAGTTCGGCAGGCTGCGCGGGGCCGACGAATTCGGCAGACGTCACTGGCTGAGTCAACGACTGTTGGGGCACATTAACCGACGGACCGGCTTCGCTGTCCGCCATTGAGCGAACCAGGGGTACCGGCGAATTGATGCCGCGCTGGTTGAGCATGGTGAAAGTTGGAATCGCCAGCAGCAATGTCAACACGACATAGGTTGCGGCACTGGAGTAACGGCTCCACAAGGTGACTGGGGCAGAAGCTGCAACGGTCAGTGACAGGGGTGTGGGCTCGTCCAAATCCCTCAACGCAAGCGATACCACAACCGCGGGCACATTGAGCGTTTTGGCATAGCTGTTGAGGTGTCCGCGCACGTACACCGGAGCGCCTAAGCGTGCCCACTGATCGGACTCAATGTCTTGTATTACCGAAGGCGACACACGCAGGCGTCTCGACATTTCTTCACGACTGATCCCGCGCGACTCGCGAATTACACGAAAGCGCTCACCCAGGGATTGCTTTACCTCTTCGCGCGCGAGTTCAGACGGCGTATGTGCATCCACTGCGTCGACTGATTCAGAAGGCGCAGTCGACTGCGTCGCGGCCAACGCATCGCCCACCGCCTCCGCGGCGAACGACACCACCAGCGGTACGATCACGACTTCATCTGATTCTTTCGCCGCTGCCAATCCCGCAGACTCCAGCGAGTCCCGGTCGCCCGACTCACAGCGCTGGATATCCGGCCCGATTGCCAAATCCAGCTGACCTACCTCTGGCAACAAACCTTCCGCCCTCGACTGCTGAGGCTGAACGATTTCCGATCCAACGCCAGCCGCGCGGGAGTGACTCAACTTGGGTTTTCTCTGATTGCTCATGGCGTCTGGGTTGCCTTGGCGGCATGCACTGCCTGCTCGGAGTTTGGAAATTCGGCCATCAAACGTCGCCGATAACGTTCCACGGCGCGTCGGTCGCCAAGCTGGGTTTCAACCTTCAGACCAAGCATCAATGTATCGGGCGCTGCTGGCGCGCCCGAAAGGTGACGCTCCAGGAATGCGCGCGCGCGCATGAACTGCTTGTCTTCAAACGCCAGCAAGGCCATTTGCAGCAAGGCCGTTGTGTTTTCAGGATAGGTCTGCAGCACCTTGCGCAGGCTCTCTTCCGCGATATCGCGCTTGCCCCAGCGCATGGCACAGGTGGCCCGATTCAACAATGCAGTCTCTGGATTCTTGTAAAAAGGATCGGCAAGCGCGGCAATAAAGTTTTTGTCCGCCTCAGCGAAGCGCTGGCGCGCGCACAGAAAACGGCCCATATTATTATTGCTGGCTCCGGTCTCGGGCGTCAGCTTCAAGGCTCGGACATAGTGTTCTTCAGCAAGTTTGTCTTTGTTGATCTGTTCGTAGAGAACGCCCAATAAAGTATGCGCATCGCTCGACTTGGGATTGAGAAGTACGGCCTTCTTGAGTTTCTCCATCGCCAACTCAAGCTGGCCCTTGGCAAGGTACGCCTGACCCAATGAGACGTTGAGCTTGGCCGATTCCTCGTAGTCCGGTTCTTCCTCGCGCCTGGAAGAAGGACGGGACCGCTCCGACGACGCACCCGGAGCCTGCGAAAAGTTGCTGGTATTCTTGTTGCCAGAGCTACAAGCGGAAAGCGCCGTCATCGCGAGCGCGACACAGAGTGCCAGCACCGCTGGACGATTATGCCGCATCGGCGCGCGCCTCCAATTTGGCTTTATGTTCGCGGCTGCGACGAGTACGGTCCTGTACCTGTCCGACCAGTTGGCCACAGGCCGCATCAATATCGTCACCACGCGTGCGCCGCACCGTGGCAATCAAACCAGCAGCCATGACGATACGTTTGAATCCTTCGATCGCATCGGGCGTCGAGCGTTCATAATCGGTACCCGGAAACGGGTTGAACGGAATCAGATTGAGCTTGCTGGGTACTTTGCGCAGCAGCTTGACCAATTGACGGGCATGCTCGGGGTGATCATTCACGCCTTTCATCAGGGTGTATTCGAAGGTGATCGATGAACGTGGGCGACGCGCCTGATAGCGCTGACAGGCAGCGAGCAGCTGTGCAATCGGATATTTCTTATTCAACGGCACCAGTCGGTCACGCAGCTCATCGGTTGGCGCATGCAGAGAAACTGCCAGACTGACGTCACACCGCGCCGACAGCGCATCGATGCCCGGCACCAGTCCGGCAGTCGAAAGTGTTACGCGTCGATTGGCAAGCCCAAAACCGTAATCGTCGCGCATCAGATCCATGGCGTCGGTAACCGCATCGAAATTCAGCAGCGGCTCACCCATTCCCATCATCACCACGTTGGTGATGCGCCGCTCGCTCAGTCGATTGTCGCGATGCACACTGCCGATGCGGTTGGCGGCGACCCAGACTTGCCCGATGACCTCGGCAGTGCTGAGGTTTCGATTGAACCCCTGGGTAGCGGTGGAACAAAAAGTGCAGTTGAGCGCACATCCAATCTGCGACGAAACGCACAACGTGCCGCGATCTGCCTCAGGGATGTACACGGTCTCGATCGCGCTGCCGCCCTCAAGCCCGAGCACCCATTTCATCGTGCCATCGGTGGATATCTGCTCGTGCAACACCTTGGGCAGGCGCAGCTCGGCAACTTCATCGAGCTTCGCGCGGAGTGACTTGCCGACATCGGTCATCTCTTCAAAGCTTGATGCCTGCTGGTGGTAGATCCATTTCAGAATTTGCTGCGCGCGGAACCGCTTTTCGCCCAATCCAACAAAAAATTGCTCCATGGCCGGCTTGGCCAAGTTGAACAGATTGGTACGGGGCGAGGGAGCGAGAGTCATGATGTTGCGATTACCTTTTCACTCAGCTGCGGGAACACAGTTCGATTCCGGAAAAGAAATAGGCGATTTCATTGCTTGCTGTTTCCGCGGCGTCGGAACCATGCACGGCATTGGCATCGATCGACTCTGCGAAATCCGCCCGAATCGTACCCGCCGCCGCTTTCTTCGGATCGGTGGCGCCCATCAAATCACGATGCTTCGCGATTGCGCCATCGCCTTCGAGCGCTTGAATCATGACTGGACCTGAGATCATGAATTTGACCAGGTCCTTGAAAAACGCACGCTCGCGATGAACCGCATAGAAACCTTCCGCCTCGGCCAGTGAGAGCTGTTTCATTTTTGACGCAATCACTTTGAGGCCATTGCTCTCAAATCGCGCATAAATCTGACCGATGACGTTTTTTGCAACAGCATCAGGCTTGATGATGGATAGGGTGCGCTCCAGCGCCATGGGAAAACTCCTAGTGAACTACAGGTGAAATGGGGAGAAAAAGCGCGTGGATGTTAGCATCAAACCCCTGAGAAAACGCGTGCTTAGCGGCACTACTGAAGCCAAACTGCAGGCACTGCAACGACCATCGTTTTCTTCAACCCCCGGGCATTGAATGCAATCTCCCCTCGCCCGTCCACACTAAAATTCACACCGTTTGTCCGTTGTTAACAGCCGTTTACCGGTCTTGTGCGACATAAACTGTGAAGTGGTTCACATTCACCCGGAAAAATCGCATTCGGACCGAGTTTTGCTCATGCAATCAGCTGTTAACGCGGCACAGCGGCCTGCCCAAGGCCCGCAGTGGTTCGGCCTGTATAAAATCAGCGCGGCCCCGATGCGCTGTTAACGCGCAAAACGGTTGCCAATTCTCGCGGCGGTCGCTAGAGTCCGCGCCCTCACAAGTCGGGGTGTAGCTCAGCCTGGTAGAGCGCTACCTTCGGGAGGTAGAAGTCGCAAGTTCGAATCCTGTCACCCCGACCATTTTTTCGAGTCAATCATTCTTTGCGTCAATCGTCTTCGCCGGCTGTCTGCGAAGCTGTCCAAGGGCCCGCCACTTGCGGGCCTTGTGCTTTGGGGCTTTTTCTACGCGGCCTGTGAGCTTGATCAGCGCCGCCGCTGGCGCGATCATGCCTGCAACATCCCAGCGCGTCCGCCGCCATGATCGAGTACGTCATTACGCAACGCCGCAAGAGCCTGGGCAGTTTTGAGGTGGGGCGTGTGCTGCCGCACGTGCAGCAGCGAATGGTTGGACCCTTTGTTTTCTTTGACCATATCGGACCGATAGACTTTGCGCCCGGCATTCCGCGCGAGGTGGATGTACGCGCTCATCCGCACATGGGCCTGTCCACCGTCACCTACCTGTTCGAGGGGGAAATGATGCATCGCGACAGTGTCGGTTCGGCACAGGCGATTTGTCCCGGCGAGGTGAACTGGATGACCGCTGGACGCGGCATCACTCATTCGGAACGATTCGAGCACGCCCGCATTCACGGCGGCCCGATGCACGGCATCCAGGCATGGGTAGCGCTTCCCGCTGAAGATGAGGAAACCGACCCCACATTTGTGCACCACGATGCACCCGATCTGCCGACTTATTCAAGTGGCGGCATGTGGGCTCGACTGATTGCAGGGGAGGCGTTCGGGGCAAAAGCGAAAGTGAAAACACACTCGCCGATGTTTTACCTGCATTGGCGGCTCGATGCCGGCGCAAAGGCACAGCTAGCGGCGGAATACCCGGAACGCGCAGCTTATGTGGTGCGCGGCGAGGTTGAGGTTTGCGGCCAGCGATATCACCAAGGACAGATGTTGATCTTTGCGCCCGGACCGCCGCAGTTGTTTGAGGCACTGTCGCCAGCGATCATCATGCTGCTCGGCGGTGAGTCCGTGGGCCCGCGCTTCGTCGACTGGAACTTCGTTTCTTCGTCGAAGGAACGTATCGATCAGGCCAAGTCCGATTGGCGCGCAGGTCGCATGAAACTTCCCGATTTGGACAACCGGGAGTTTATTCCCTTGCCCGAAGAACGGCTGCGCGCACTACCCGAGTAAATCCAACCGCTGATTGGGATCAGAATGCCGAAGCCATCGTCGCCAGACGCACACGCAAGCCGTCGAGACAAAGATTGGCTGCTCCACCCGCCGACACGCGTGCAGACAAGCTCGATTCTGGCGAGTGTTCGCCCTGCCAGGTAGACAGATCGGCAGCGCGACCATAGGCCTCGCGAAACGGCACACCGCTGCGCGCGAGATCGATCGCAACGTCAGTCGCATACATGCCGGGGTCGATCGCGGCGCGCATCGCGTCCGCATTCCAGTGGACCACTGCAAGCAATGATTCGCACACGCCCAGACTGTCCAGGCCATGCGCGAAAGCTCGCAGTAACGGAGCCTTTCCGGCTTGCTGATCGCGGTGATAACCGGAGGGCAAGGCCGCCAGCGAGGCAACTTCTGTCATCGCCCCGATCGCCACAGCTGGCGCTGCGCGCAACAATTCGACGACATCGGGATTGCGCTTGTTGGGCATCAAAGACGAACCCGTAGTGAACTCGGCAGGCAAGCCGACGAAACCGTACTCGGCGCTGGTGAACAGGCTGATGTCCCAGGACACCCGACGCACGTCATTCAACGACTGCACTAGCGCGGCCAAAGCCTGCCACTCATATTTGCCACGCGACAACTGCGCCGCGATCGGACTGATCTGCATTCGATCAAACTTCAGAGCGACTGTGGTGTAGTCGCGGTCCAACGCCAGATTGACGCCGTACCCCGCCGCCGTGCCTAGCGGATTGGCATTGACCCAGTCGCGCGTGCGCAAGGCCAGTGCAGCACTGTCGGCAAACGTCTCGGCCCAGCCCGCCCACCACATTGCTGTGGACGACACGACTGCGCGCTGCAGATGGGTATATCCGGGCATGGGCAGCGCCGGCTCGGCAGTGGCGCGGCGCAGACACTGCGAGGCAAGCGCATGCGTTTGCCGGGCCAGTCGATTGAGGCGATCGCGCAAATACAACCGCATCGCGACCAGAACCTGATCATTGCGGCTACGCCCGGTATGGATACGCCGTCCAAGATCGCCAAGGCGTTCGGTGAGCCAGCTCTCGATCGCCGAGTGGCCATCCTCGAAGGGTGGCCCGAGCACGAATCGACCGGCCAGAAATTCATCGCGCAACTCGGCCAACGATTGCACGGTGACCTCGGCGTCGGCGACAGTGAGGATACCGATGCGCCCCAACCCGCGTGCATGCACCTGACTCGCTTCGATGTCGAACACGAACAACTCACGATCCAGAATGACATCTTCGCCAGCGAGGAAGCGCATCAGTCGCTCGTCGACCACGCTATCGTTCTTCTTCCAGATCGGCTCACTCATCACACTGCCTCCTCGCCCATCATGCCTGCAACCGTCACGCTCTCGCACTCCGGTAATCCCAAAGCGAGATTCAGGTTTTGCATCGCCTGAGTCGCTGCGCCCTTGAGCAGATTATCCAGCACGCATACGATCACCGCACGCAACCCGTCAGCAGCAAGTGTCAGTCCGCCGACCTCGGCGTAATGACTACCGGCCACCATCTGCACCCAGGGCGCATTCTCACTCAAGCGCAACAATTTTTCGCCTGCATATCGCACCTGATATCTAGTCCACAACGCATCCCATTGCTGCACATCGGAAAAATGCATATTTACCGTCATGGTGATGCCGCGGAAATAGGCGGCCACATGCGGCATGAACTCAACCGGATGCGCGAGATGGCGCGACACTTCGCGCTCATGGAGGTGTCCGGTCAGGGCGTAGGGGAGCAGGTTGTCACGCAGTTTTTCCGGGTTGTTCTTGTCCGACGGCGTGGTGCCGGCGCCGCTGTATCCGGAGACGCCAAAGCACTGCGCCGGCCCGGTCAGAAGATCAAGCACGGGTGCCAGTGCCAACTGCATTGCGGTTGCGTAACACCCGGGGTTGCTGATGCGCAGCTTCCCAGGCGCTGCGCTGCGCGTCAGTTCCGGCAGCCCGTAGTACCAATCATCATTGAACCGATAGTCGGCGGACAGATCAATCACAACGGTGTCCAGCGCCTGTGCGTCCAGCGCTTGGACATACGGCCCGGCCATGCCGTTGGGCAGCGCCAACACCAGCGCATCAACGACCTGCTCAGCGGCCTGTTGCGGGCCCAAAGCCACATAGGCGAGATCGCCGTGGTAGTTAGGCTCGTGGTCGCGCAAAGGCTGACCGGCACGCTCGCGCGAGGAGACAAACGCCAATTCCAGCAACGGGTGCGCCAGGATCAAGCGGATCAGCTCGCTACCGACATGGCCGCGTGCGCCGATGATCCCGATGCGCTTGTTCATGACTGCGACTTCCTTTCCTGAAGCAAAAATTGCAGGTGCCGTTTCACCGCCAGCCACTCGGATTCGATGATCGAAAACACCACGGTATCGCGATAGCCGCCCTCAGCCAAACGCATGTGATTGCGCAACACACCATCTTGTTTGGCGCCAAGGCGTGCAATGGCCATACGCGAACGCTGATTCATCCAACTGGTGCGAAACTCGACGGCACTGGCACTCAACACCTCGAAAGCATGGGTCAACAGCAACTGTTTGCACTCGGTGTTCAACGCAGTGCGCTGTGCGCGTGCTGCGTACCAGGTCCAGCCAATCTCCACGCGCCGATTGTCGGCATCAACATGGCCAAAACGCGTGCTGCCGACGACTTCGCCCAGGGCATCTTTAACCACAAAGGGCATGGCTGATCCCGCTTCCCGCGCGCGCAAAGCTTGCTCGACGTAGTCAGGCATTGCCTCAGGCCTGGGAATGGAGGTAAACCAGAGCTTCCACAATTCGCCGTCTTTCACTGCCCGCTGCAATGGCTCTACGTGTTCGATCGTCAGGGGCTCCAGACGGGCAAATCGTCCTGCCAGAGTGACCGGGAGCATCCACTGTCGCGGCTTCATTACGTCATTCATGCTCAGCCCTTCAAGGTTGCGGGTCGAACTCGGCAGAGTTCGACGCACTTCTGTATCTGCGCAAACGATTCCAAGCCATACCAGAACACGGTCCAGCGCTCGCCCTTGACGCAGCCGTCGCATTCCTCTGCGTAGAACTCGTTTACCGGGTTGTCCGGACGCGAGCGCCAAAACAGCTGCGGCGTGTCAGCCTTCATGCGCAGCCACGCGGCGCGCCCCAGCCCTTCGCCCTGTGCGTCCTCAGCGACGGCAAACTTGTCCAGATGCGGCACACCATTTTCCATAGTGAGTATCAGCGCCGCGCGATAGTTGGCACTGACGTAGGCTCGATACAGCTTGGTATTGTGAAAGTAGTCCGTGTTCAGCTTGCGGCCAAATCCGGACTCGATCAGCGATTTCATCCGTTCGATATCGATTTGTGACCAACGCGAATAACGCCGGATCGCTTCACCCTTGCGGATCAGCGTGCCTGAGCCGCGGTGTGTGAAAAGCTCTTTGGCGAGTTCAGCCGGCCGGGTCATCGACACCGACGATGATCCCGGCAATTTCTTCAGCAAATCCGCAATCTGCTCGATCTTCAGGCGCATGCCGGAGTGCAGCCAGGGGGCGGCACGCAGGGCTTCCAGATCCGTGCTGAGGTTGATCGAAGAAATCAGCTCGCCGTCACCATCGAGCAGACCGCCAGTGCCAGTCAGGAAAATGATCTTGTAGGGCTTGAGCATGCGAATCAGCTCGTTCGCAGCCATGTCTGCATTGATGTTGAGAATTTGTCCGCCGCGGGTTTCGCCGAGGCTCGCGATTACCGGAATCGATCCGGCTTTCAGGCTGGCCTGGATCGACTGGAGACTGACGTCGGTTACCTTGCCGACCAAACCATACTTGCGCCGATTGAGAAAATCCGCCTCAAACACACCGCCAACCACCGAGCTGGCACGCGCCCCGACTGCATGCAGCGCTTCAACCAGCTTGAGGTTCTCGGCATGGAACACGCTGCGCACAACCGCCAATGCTTCTTTGGAAGTCACCCGCAGGCCGTTGACAATGGGCGTAGCAATTTGCTGACGGGCGAGCTCGTCGTTCAACTGTGGCCCGGCGCCATGCAATACGATCGGCGACAGTCCGACTTGCTGCAAGAAGCTCAGCGCTGAGGCCAGATCGTCCAGTTCATCGCGCAGAATCGCACCGCCGACCTTCACCACTGCAAAGCGCTCGGCGTCAAGCTGTGAGAAGCGCCGCAGATACTGCTGGATCTCCTTGGCACTTCCAAGGTTGGACAGCAAGCGGACGATGACCGGCCGCAGCCGATCAGGCGCTTCCATGATCCAGCATCCTCTTGTAATTGTTTGCAGCCTGCTCCAGTTGCTGTAGCGAAACCCATTCATCCGCGCTGTGCGCTTGGGCGATATCCCCCGGCCCATAGACAATGGCGTTGATGCCTGCCTGCGAGAACAACGAAGCCTCGGTCCAGAAGTCCACCGCATTGCCAATAGGCAGGCCCATGGAATCGGCAAAATCGCGTGCAATCAAACGGCGCTCTTCGGCGCTGGCGGTCTCACCCGCGGGCAATGGCGGGCCGCGGAATGTTTCGGCGTAGGACTCGACCGAAGCCATATCGGCACAGGCTTGCAGCGCAGCGTGCAATGCCTCGAACGACTGCGACGGCAGCGGCCGAAAACCGAAACGTATCTCGGCACTGGGCGCAATCATGTTGGCCTTGATACCCCCTTCGATGCGACCGATGTTGAAACGCAAACCGGTGAGCCCGCCAAATTTTTGCTTGGCATAACCATCCACCAGTTTGAGCGCCGCATGGCCCCAGCGCACGGCACAGTGCACCGCGGAATCGTTGGCTGCATTCGCGCCGCTGGCGTGGCCGACACGGCCACGAAACAACAGCCGAGCAGA
Source organism: Pseudomonadota bacterium (assembly GCA_034440555.1). Classification (GTDB taxonomy): domain Bacteria; phylum Pseudomonadota; class Gammaproteobacteria; order Xanthomonadales; family Ahniellaceae; genus 0-14-3-00-62-12. The sequence continues at coordinate 1,012 of JAWXCG010000153.1, read as the reverse complement.
GGCGATCCCGCGATGCGTGAGCACTGCCTCAGCGTTGGTCGGCTCGGCAATGATGGCGTTTTCGAATCCATGATCAGACTTCAGAAACGCCCCAACGCAACGCGCATCGTTGGCTTCTTCGTCCGAAGTGAACAGCAAGGCAGCAGCTCCGGTACTGGCCGATGCTGCAGCCAGCAGGGCAGCCGCCGCGCCCTTGATGTCGCAAGCACCCAGGCCGATCGCGCGATCATCGAGCACCCTCAGGCGCAGTGGATCTTCGCTCCACTGCTCACTGGATGGCACGGTATCAAGATGCACATTGAACATCGTCTTGGCCGCACCGCGTTTCGCCAGCAGACTGACCGCGCCCGCCCCATGATCCTGTAGGTCAAATGTAAAGCCCGGCAATTGCGCCTTGATGTAGTCGAAAATGCCGTCACTGCCAATCGCACGCGGCGGATTGCGCGTATCGAATCCGACCAGTGCTTCCAGATGCTGCAATACGATCTCGATCATGACGACGGGGCTCCTTTCGCGCTCGCTGCGGCACGCCCAACTTCCGACCATAAACTGCTGGACATGCCATACAGACGAATAAACCCTTCCGCTTCGGCGACGCCCCAGTCCGCGGTCTGCGCATAAGTTGCTTTGCTCGAACTCAGGATATAGGGCGAACGCAGCGCCACGGCATAAACCGAACCGCCCTGCGTCTCGATTTCGACCTCACCGGTAACGCGCGCCTGCGTGCTGGCCAGAAATGCGTCGAGGTCTGCCTTGAGCGGCTCATGGAAAAAACCCTCGTAAGCGAGCTCCACCCATTTACGCCCCACCTCAGGCTTGAAGCGGTTCTGTGCCTTGCTCAGCACAGCCTCTTCCAGCGCCCGGTGCGCATGCGCCAAAGCAGTCAAGCCCGGCGCCTCGAAAACAATGCGCCCTTTCAATCCGATCGTGGTATCACCGGTGTATATAGAGCGACCCACGCCGTATTCGGCGAAGCGCTGATTGAGATCCTGCAATATTTGTGGACCGGTGC
>JAWXCG010000152.1:0-26343 GCA_034440555.1 Pseudomonadota bacterium | reverse complement strand
GGTCGTGCACAGCGCAATGGCCCAGCTGACCAGGCGTGCGCGGCGCGCCACCAGCACCAACTCCGCGCGCTTGTGCATCCCATCCTCGGCCTGTTTGGCGGCCTGCGTTTCCAGACTGCGGGCGCGGTCCACGATGCGCGATAAGCGGTTGGTCATCACTGCCAGCATGGCGCCAATGGCCGACAACAGAAACACCGGCGCCAATGCAAGTTGGATGGCATGGGCGATGCCGGAAGTGCCGATGTCGGGAAACATGCTGTGGTTACTCGATGTTTGCAGGCGCTACTAACGATACAGGTGCGCGGGTGAAAAAAGGTTGCCTGACAGTTGCGCGTCGCGTATTGCGTAATGTAGTAAGGATGTTGTCGTGCCGCCCAGCTCAGCAGAGGTGCCTCATGTGGACTCGGCGTTACCTATTCGCGCTTGTTGCGATCCCTTGCCTGCTCGCGCCTCAGCTGACTTCCGCAGCACCGGTGCTCGCAGTACTCAAATTCCAGGATGAGACCGGGGCGATGCCCATGCAGGGCGGCGTCGGTCGTGCGTTGACCACGATGCTCACCAACGAATTGGCGGCGCGCGAGGCATTCGTCGTGGTCGAACGACAGAAGATCCGCGCGGTTCTGGAGGAGCAGGCCTTCAGTGAGTCGGGCTATGTCGAAGGCAAGCAGGGTGCCACCCTGGGCAAGCTGCTCGGCGCGGATTATCTGCTCACTGGCACAGTGACCGCGTTCGAGGAAAAGATCGAAGAGAAGGTCAAGTCCGGGTTCTTTGGCAGCAACACCCGCGTGCAGCACATATCGCACGGAGGTTACCTGGCGGTGGATTTGCGCGTGATCGATGTCGCCAGCGGCGCGATCGCCGCGGCGCGCACTGTCGAGGGCTTCACCGAGGGCAGCGTGACCGAACTCAGTGGGCCTCGATCAGGCATGGAGATGATGAACGAGGGCCCCGATGCGCGCGCGGTGCGCGCTGCGTCGATCGAAGTGATCGATTATCTGGAATGCGTGCTGGTACAGAAAAACGAATGCATCGCGGTGTTTGAAGCGAAGGAACAGAAACGCACCGACGCCACCAGGAAAGCGGCACGCATTCAGTAATCGGCGCCGGCGTCAAAACCCGGTCCGGTATCCGGCCGGTACTTCGAAGCGCTCTGCACTGATCGGCGACCGGGAGATGCGCACGCTGGCGCGGCCAGTTTCGCGATCCTCTTTGAGGCAGACTTGCTCAAGCACGATGCTGCTGCCGAGTTGGTCTCGCTGCGGCGCTGGCCCGCCAAGGGCGGCAATCATCGGCGTAAACGACTGCCCGAATTGCTCGGCGATGCGCAGTGCGCGCGCGCTGCCCTTGGCATCACGCGCGTCGAGCTTGAATACGTCCCAGTGGGCACGACACTCGCTGCCGATCACGCGGTCATTGAGCTCAAGTCGATAACGCGTACACGCCATACCCTCAACTGTGTCCGGCCCCACTTCGAGTCGCTTGGTAAGCCGCGCCTGCGCTCCGGCTCGCGACTGCTGCTGCGCCTTGGCCTCCTCGGCCTGCAGGACTTTCACGTCCACGCCCTGTTTTTTTGCACGCTGCGCGAGTGCCTTGTCTTGCATCTTCTGCATGTCCTTGCCGCCCAACATCGATTGCATGGTGGCCTGCATGCTTTTCTGCATTTCGGGATCCATGGCGCCGCTCCCGGATGCGCCACCGGCACCGGCCATCATCGCCTGCATCTGGATCGGATCGATCGGCGTGCCGCCAGCCTGCGACTGGTCCATAGCGGCCTGCATGCGCGCCATATTCTCCGGCGACATCATCTCGCGAAGGTTCGGCATCATTGGCTGGTTTGAGCAGTTTTTGCCCCCGGTCTGCGCGCATTGATCGGCCATTTGCCGCTGCATATCCTGCTGCGCGGCATCGAGCTTGCCCAACTCGCGATCCACTTTATGCCCCATCGATTTGCCGACATCGGTTTGAAAATCGATCGCATCCGCATCGATCTCGAGTTGACTGGCGCTGTGCTGGTCATGATCAAGATTCCAGACCAGGGCCTCGGTGCCGTCGATGATGGCGCTGCTGTTGCCCATCGTCCCACCCAGATCCATGCGCAGGTGCGTACCCTGGATTTCGATCGCACGCTGTTCGGGCTCGCAGTCTGTTCCGCTCAATTGATAGTCGATGCGGATGTCGGCTTGTGCCACCGCGCCGATCACGAGCGCGGCGACGGCAAATGTGGTTCGAAGCATGACGCAGCTCCCATGGGCGATATGACAATCCGACTGTACCTAAGAAAGGTCTGAATAAGTCAGCACTTAGGGAAGGTCTGAATAAATCACCACTTCGTCTTCGCCGCACTGCTTACTGCTTGCCAAACCCCGCTCTCAACAGCGGAGCTGGTCAAAAACTTGCAGTTTTTCGCCCCCTGACTCAGGGGGCTATCGCGGCTCCGGACTTGTTCAGAGGTTTCCTAATACTCTACGCAATACGCCGCTCAATCCAAGCAGAGTCGCTGCTCGAATCGAGCGCACGGTGCGAGCGTGTGCCCAATAGCCTAAGGCAGTGGCTGAAACGCGCGCTGATAGATGTACTCAGCAATCTGTCGGCCCTGAGTGATGCCAGCGGACTTGTCGAACGACCAGTGGATGCCCAGATAGATGCGGCTCTGGCCATTTTCTTCTTCGGCCTGCGACAGCGTGGTGAAACTACGCGGCAGCAGCGGGCGGGTAAGGCCATCGTTGCCAATGGTGGCGCCGGTGAATTCGTCGGAAACGAAGGTAAAGGGAATATCGTCGCGGCCATAGAACAGGCGCAGGGTGTGAAACAGGGCGCCGCCGAAAGTTGCATGTCCTGACGGATAGGCGGGAAATGGCGGGGTGAAGTTCGGGCCGTTGAGATTGCTGGCCGGTGCGCCCAGTGGCTTGAACGTCGCGTCACCGTGCGTGTCGGGATTGTTATCTCCAAGCCCGGAGGGGCCGGTACCGACATCCGCCTCGCGCAGTCCGCCGATCGGGCGCCAGAACGAGTAGTGGTATTTGGATTCCCAACTGGCCAGTCCGGCGTCGGCCATTGCGGTATTGACCAGCGCCAGCAGCCGCGCGGTGTCGAGCAGATTGCTCCCCATCTTCGCTGCGATCAATCTCGCAATCTGGTTGTAGAGGCGCGGTGGCGCGCACAGGCTGGGGGTGCCGTCGTAGGCCCAGTAGATGCCGATTTCGGTCTGCTCGGGGGTGCGCTGCGTGGGCGTGGTGATGCCATCTCCGCCTAGCGATTTCACCTCGTTGAACGCGGCCGTGTATTGGGCACTGCCCATCGCCGGCGGTGGCGGGATGCGGAACTGCTGCGCCGACGCGATGACGAAGGGCCGCACCTCCTGCCAGCGTGCGCCCAAAGCCAGCGGTATCTGGCTGATCGGGTCTTGCCGCCAGATGCCGGGCATAGTGCTGGGAACGTAGTCTTGATCCATGCGCATTTCGGCGTGGGCGGAGCCATCATTGGCGCGCATCGCCAGGATCGCCTGGGCCGTGTGCGCGCCCAGTTCGATACCGAGGGTGCGTGCCGTGCTGTCGCGGACGCGGCGCACATCGAAGAACATGCGTCGGTCGAGCTTGGCGCGCTGCGATGGAAACAGTGCAACCAGAGTGTCGTGCGCGGACTGGACAATGGCCGCATCCATTGACGCGCTCGGGTTGGCAACCGCGATGCCGGCGTAGCTCGCATAGTGCTGATCGATGGCATTGATCGCTTCGAACATCGCGATGTGTACGATTGCCATGGCGCGGCTGGCGCGTGCCGGACCAAGTTGCTCGCCGAACACGCGAAATTCGCCCGGCTGCAACGGCGTGTGGTCCAGTCCGCTGGCATCGATGGCGGCGGCGTTCCAGCGCAGCAGCATCTGCATCGACGGCGACCCGACGGGATCGGTTTGCACCACGGGTGCGATCGTCTGCGCGCTGTAGTTCGGGCCGAGTAAGGACTCATGGCCGACAGACTCAGCGCCGAGCGCTTCGGAGTTGATCGGCGGTTCGGCTTCGATCGGCAATGAAGTTCGCGCCGCGACGGTCGAAGCGGCTAGTGCCAGCAATATAATGGCTAACAGGCGCAACTGGTTTTTCAAGATCGGGCTCCGGTATTGGGTGACTGCAGGAGCCCATGCGTGGACGCCTGAGCCTGCGTGCTGCGCACGGCAGTCGTGCTGCGCTCGGCTATTTGTGCACTGGCACACAGACTGCAGCATGCCACAGATCGGCAAGCCGACACTGGCTGGCGCTCGCAAACGCGCCTTGTGCGTGGCGAATTCAGAGCGCGTGCGCCAAAGCCTCAGCCCGCGGCGGATCGCGGACGCAGCAGAGTCTCGGCCTGAGGATGCAGTAGATGCAGGCGGTCGCCGGCCAGTCGGGCGATGCCGCGAACGCCAAGCGCGGCCAATGCAGCCTCGTCGACGGCGGCGTCGCCGCGGACATTCAGCAACAGGCGCGCGTGTGCCAACTCGATGTGTGTGATGTTTTGCGCGCCACCGAGTGCAGCTGCGAGCAGGGCAGCGGGTGCCCATTCGCGGACTTCACTTGCCTGCGCCTCGATTGCCGGACTGTTGCCGCGCGTCTGGTCCGCAGAATGCATTTGCGCTGGTAGAACAGTCATCTGCGTGCGTATATCGCCAGCCAACTGATCGGCAATTGGGCCGACCACCACCTGCAGATCGTTGCTGCTCAGTCGCAACACGCCGCGCGCTCCGAGTCGGCGCAACGCCGGTTCGTCAATGCGATCGACGTTTGCGACGCGCAATCGTAGCCGCGTGGTGCAGGCGTCGACATTGAGTAGATTACCGGCACCACCGAGCGCAACGATGTAGGCGCTTACCGGGTCGCCGGCGACGACAACGGTTCCAGTAGCACCGACGCGCTGCGCGTCCTCCATTTCGCGACCCGGCGTCTTCAAATCCAAGCGCACGATGAAATAGCGGAACAGGCCGTAGTACAGCGCGAAATAGACTGCGCCCACGGGCACTAGATAGAGCGGATGACTGGCGTTGCGGAAATTGAGGACGTAGTCGAATAGCCCGGCTGAAAAGCTGAAGCCGAGACGGCTGTCGAGCAGATGCATCACTACCATCGCGGTACCGGTAAGCAGCGCGTGCAGTACATACAGAAACGGCGCCAGAAACATGAAGGTGAACTCGATCGGCTCGGTGACTCCGGTCAGGAATGAAGTCAACCCCATCGACATCAGCAGACCGGCGGTCTCGCGGCGACGTTGTGGCAATGCGGTGTGGTACATGGCGAGACAGGCCGCTGGCAAGCCAAACATCATCACCGGGAAAAAACCGCTCATGAACATTCCGGCGCTCGGATCGCCGGCAAAAAATCGCTTCAGATCGCCGGTGACGCCGCCGAAATCACCCACCAGAAACCAGGCCACATTATTCAGAATGTGATGCAGGCCGGTGATGATCAGCACGCGGTTCAGCACGCCGTAAACGAACAGGCCCCACGAACCTGATTCAATAACGCCATGGCTGAGTCGGTCCATGCCGTGCTCAAGCAGTGGCCAGCCATAGCCGAACACCATCGCCACCAGCAGTCCGGCGCAGCCGGCGGCGATCGGCACGAAACGGCGGCCAGCGAAGAACGCGAGGTAGCTGGGCAGTTTGATGTTGCTGTATCGGTTGTACAGCATGCCGGCGATGACGCCGGACAAGATGCCGATCGGCACACTGAGCTTGGACAGTTGGCGCGCCTTGTGTGCGGCCAGAACCACCGCTTCGTGCGCGCCTTGCGCGGCCACCACCACCTCCGGTGGCACGCTCAACAGCACTTCCGCACCCTTGGTGGCAACGAGAAATCCGACCACGGCAGCCAAACCGGCAGCACCGTGATTTTCGCGGGCGAGTCCGACCGCCACACCGATCGCGAACAACAGGCCGAGGTTGGAGAAGATCGCGTCGCCGGCAGCAGCGACCGCCGCCGCATCGAGTAAATCCGGTTGGCCAAGCCGGAGCAGCAATCCGGCGACCGGCAGCACGGCGATCGGCAGCATCAAAGCTCGGCCAAGTTGCTGGGTCGCGTTGATCAGGGTCTTGAACATGGATTAATCTCCTGAGCCTTCGCTGCGCTTTGCACGCCAGGCGATCGCGAGTTCGCGCACCGCTGCTGCGCCGGTCAATCCCAACGCCTGCTGCGCCAGCTCGCGACAGGCGCCGATGCGCAACGTGCGAATAATTCGTTTGAGCTCGGGAATCGCGGTGGGAACCGCCGACAATTCACGAATACCCAGTCCGATCAGCACCGGTATCGCGTCCGGGTCGGAAGCCAGGCCCCCGCAGACTGCGACCTCGCGGCCGAGCGCGTGGCCGGCAGCGGCAACCGAACCGATCAATCGCAACACAGCCGGGTGCAGCGCGTCGAGTCGCGCCGCCAGTTGCGGATGGCCGCGATCCATCGCCAACACATATTGCGACAAGTCGTTGGTGCCGATCGACAGGAAATCGGCTTCGAGCAAGAGTTGATCCGCGAGCAGGGCAGACGCCGGCGTCTCGATCATCGCACCGAGTTTCGGCGTGATGGCGATGCCGAGTTCATGCTGGCACTCCTGCATCACTGCACGCACGACGCGGATCTCGTCGACATCGGTGACCATGGGCAACAGCACGCGACATTGTGCGAGCGGCTGTAGCTGCAGGATCGCGCGCAGTTGGGTTTTAAGCAGGTCGGGCGAGGCCAGGCTGGTGCGCAAGCCGCGCAGACCCAGTGCCGGATTGTCCTCCGGCGGCAGCGGTAGGTACGGAATCGGTTTGTCGCCACCAATATCGAGCGTGCGGATAGTCAGCACGCGTCCGTCCAGCGCATCGAGAATGCTCTGGTATTCGCGTCGCTGCTCGTCTTCATCCGGCGGCAGCTGACGCTGCAGGAACAGGAACTCGCTGCGCAACAGGCCGCAACCGTCCGCACCACGCGTCACTGCGAGCGCGGCCTCGACCGCTGCACCGAGGTTGGCCAGTACCGCGATCGGCACCTGGTCGCGCGTTTCGGCGCGCGTCGCCGCCGCTGCCAAATCCACAACATTTCGCTCGCGTTGCTCCGACAGAGTACGGCGCACGCGCTGCCGTTCGTCGTCGGTGGGCGCGATCCGTAGCCAGCCGTGATTGGCGTCCAACAGCAGCTCGGCGCCTTCGGCAATCTGCAACACCTGCGCGCCGGCCGCGACCAGTGCGGGGATACCCAGCGCGGCGGCGATAATCGCCACATGCGATGTCGGACCACCACGCGCGCAGCACAGACCCGCGATGCGCGTCCGGTCGAGCGCGATCAATTGCGACGGCAGCAGCTCGTCAGCGAGCAGGATAGCGTCCTCGGGCAGCGCAGCACCGGCCGACGGCGATTGACCGTCGAGTACGCGCAACACCTGTATTTCGAGATCGCGCAGATCGGCATTACGTTCTTTGATGTGCGGATCGGCGAGTGCACTCAGCGCTGCGCTGGACGCGGCAATCGCCTGATGCCATCCAAATGCGGCACTGCGCCCCTGTCCGATCCAATGCTCGGCGCGCTCGTGCAGTTCCGGATCCTGGATCAGCTCAACATGCGCGATCAAGATGGTTCTCTGTTCGCCACGTTGCACCGCGATCAACGTTTCCAGATGCACTCTGACAGCGTCGATTGCCGCCAGCAGCATGCCCGACTCCTGCTGCGGAATCTTGCTGCTGCGTTCGACGATGCTCGGTATCGCCTGTTGCATCTGCACCGCGCGGCCCAGGGCCAGACCGCGGTGTGCGATCACGGCGGGCAGCCGTTCCGGCAGCGCGATGCGTTCGTCCAGCACGTGCGGCGTGACATCGGCTGGAAGCGTAACTGGCGCCGCTGCCGCTGCGCCGAGCAATGCGGACAATGCCGCGATTGCAGCCGCTGCGTCCTCGCCGACGGCGTGGATCTCGATCACTTCATCGCGCGACACGCCCAGTGCCATCAATGCCACAGCGCTGCGCGCATTGGCTTGGCGGCCGCGCGCATGCATGCTGACCCGCGCGGAAAATGGTTTGAGCGCGGAAACAATCAACGCCGCCGGTCGCGCATGAATACCGTGATCGAAGGCTGCGCGAAATGCGTGTCGGAGCTCCATCTCGCCGTGTGCCGCAGCGGTTTCTTTGGGCACTGCAGCGACTTCGATCTCCATCAGAAAATCGCCTACCCGGAGTGGGCGGTTCACGTCGCAACGTCGCACCGTACCGCCGGAGACCACCAGGATCGGTGTGACGGCACTGCGCGCGCGGCGCGCGATCAGATCCAGATCAAAACGCAACAGCGGCTGCCCACAGCGCACCTGTTCGCCCGAACGCACCAGCGATTGGAATCCTTCCCCGGCCAGCGCGACGGTCTCGATGCCCAAATGCAGCAATAGGTCGGCGCCGCCAGCACTGCGCAACGTCAGTGCATGCTTGGACCCGGGCATCGGGAAAATTTGTCCGTCGCAGGGCGCGTGCAGTACATCGCCGGTTGGATCAATGCCGATGCCATCTCCGGCCATGCGCTGTGCGAACACCGGATCGGGCACGTCCTCGAGTGGCAACGCCCATCCGGCCAGCGGCGATTTTAGAATCAGCGTGTGCATGGTCACTGACGCTCCTCTGCTGCTGATGGACGGTCCACAAGCTGCACCCAATCCAGCGTGCGCATCGGATCTATGCCGTGCTGCGCAAATCGAAAACACAGATCGTGGCGGCCCGGTGCTGCCGTGATCGTCGCCGCTGCCAGTTCAGTCACAGCGAGCTGGTTCGCGTTTGACGGCAGGGCGATGCGCGCAATCAATGGGCCGTCGCAGCGATCCAGATGTACGAGTAATTCGCCATTGGGTGTTTCCGGTTTGGCCAGAATGATCTTGTGCACGGTTTCGCCAATCTGAAAGTTAAAGGGCACGTCTCCGACCGCAGCGACGATTCGCTCGACGCGGTCAAGATTGGCCTGCTCGTAGATCCAGCACGGGTTCTGGATGTCCAGATGGAACACGGCGCGATCACCAGTTAGCGGCGCGTCATCCTCCATCGCCAGCGCGATATTGTCGCTGCACAATTTAAGTTCGGCGCTGCTGCGATGCTTCATCTGTGCGCGGCTGAGCGGGTGATGGCGGGTACGCGAAAGCCGTTGCGTGTCCCAGTAGCTCGCAACGCGCAGATCAATCGGCAGCTCAAGCGACAATGGTTCACGGTAGAGCGATGATTGGGCGTCAGGTTCACTGCCATCGAGCGTGTAGCGAATCGCTCCAGCGCCGGTTTGCGTTGACAGGGTCAACTGGACTTGATGCGGCTCGAGCTGCTCGCGCGCTTTGACATCAACCGCGAACGCGCTATCCGCATGGGGAATGTGCAACGCGTCGTAACGCGCGAACTGTGCCGGCAAGCGTCTGAGGAAGTCATTCCAGTCGCGCCGTTCCGGCTGGGACCAACCGAGTTCCGCCACCGCCGCTGCGCGTGGAAAACTCATCCAGGCAACGCGTGCCTCGGTTCGGATGTGCTCGGTCCACACCGCACCCTGGATGCCGAGCAGATGTTTGGCCTGCTGCGTATTGAGTGCGTCGGGCAATGGGTCGAAACGATAGACGTCTTCAAGTGAGATCAGCCGCACGCGTCCTGGCGGTTCATCGGCAGTGGTACCCTGGCGATTGTCGAAATACAGTGTTGGAAAGGGCGACAGCACACTGTCGTAGCCTTGGGCCGTGGCCGCGAGCGCGCCATCGATGCCGCGCCACGACATGACGATCGCGTTGCGCGCCAGACCGGGTGTGAGGATCTCGTCCCAGCCAACCAGGCGTCGTCCATGCGCCTGCAGGTAGCGGCCGATGCGTTGCGTAAAGTAACCCTGCAGGCCGGCGGGTTCGGTGATGCCGAGTTCGCGCATGCGCGTCTGGGCCTGTGGCGACTGCGCCCATTGTGTCTTCTCGACTTCGTCCCCACCAACGTGGATCCACTCGCCGGGAAACATGGCCATCACCTCGTCCAGCACGTCTTCGAGAAATTCAAACGTGGGCTCCTCGACACCGTAGACATGCGAATAAATGCCCCAGTCGGCGGGCACGATCGTTGCCGGTCTGGCGCTGGCGGCAAACTGCGGATAGGCGACCAACGCCGCCGTCGCGTGTCCGGGCATTTCGATTTCGGGCACGATGCGCACACCACGCGTCTTGGCGTGCGCAACGATCTCACGTACCTGTTGTTGCGTGTAGAAGCCGCCATAGTGACGCGGCATGCCGGTGGCGGAATCGATATCGGCACCTGCAGCGCGACCCGCCGGCACGCGCCAAGCGCCGACATCGGTGAGCTTGGGATACTTTTGGATCTGCAGACGCCACGCCTGATCGTCGGTCAGATGCCAGTGCAACACGTTGAGTTTGTGCAACGCCATCCAGTCGATGTAGTCGCGGATGAATTGCGGCGTTTGATAGTGCCGCGCCGAGTCCAGCATGATGCCGCGCCAGATGAATCGCGGTGCATCGTCGATGCGTACCGCCGGGATTGCGAGTGTGCCTTGATCCGCGCTGCGGGCTATCAGTTGCCACAAGGTGCGCGTGCCATGCAGCAGTCCTTCGTGGCTGTGCGCGGCAATGCGCACACGCCTTGAACTTGCGTGGATACGGTACGACTCGGGTTTGCCAGTGCGCGGGCTGCGACGCAACTCGATGGTTGCGCCCGGCCCGCGACCGGCGCGCACCGCTAGACGCAGACCATAGGTGTGCCAGATCAGGTCACTGAGATAGGCGCCCGCGCTTCGCATCTCAGCGTCCGCGGCGCGCACCTGGATAACAACTCGGGCATCGAGCAGAAATTCACCGCGGCCGATTTTCAGTGAAGCCGGCGCTGGAATCAGCAATGGTGCTGGGGCCGCATACACCGGCAAGAGGCCCGCCAGTATCAGGACACCGGCAAACAGCGCTAACAAGATTCGCGACGACGCGACGCTTCGCATTCGATCAGGCTCCATGCAGCGATAGATCATGCCTGCGGCGCACGCCGCAACGCTCGCCCCAGTCCACACCCGCGGGGAAGCCTTTGTCACAGGGAAAATGAAAAGTCGAACGCGCCTCAGTGACCGGCAGACGGCAACTGCGCAGCGCCCCATTCGGCGAATGTACACGGCTGGCGCAGCCTGCGCATGGCGAACCGCGGTGCACTTCCGGAGCCTGGACCAGTTCAGGCTCCGGCGTGCACCCGGGCATTACATCTTCATGCGCAGCGACAGGTAGAACTGACGTCCGTTGTCGTAAAACGCGGTCGGCTGATCCGGGTTGTTGGCGTAATATTTCAACACCGGGCGATTCAGGTTGAGACCATCGAGTGACAACGACAGCTTGTCGGTGAGCCGGAAGCCGAGCGAGGCAGCGAGCGTGCCGACTTCATCCTGATGTTGCGCCGTACTGCGGTCCAGGCCATTGAAGAATTCCGATCGGTAGGTGTAGGCGACGCGCGCGTTCAACCATTCGTTTTCGAAGTAGCCGGAGAGGTTGTACGTGTCACGTGAGGCACCCACCAGTTCGCCAGTGTCGGTGGCCACTTCCTTGCGCGCTTCGGCGTCCGCGTAGGTGTAGTTGGCCATCAATCCGAACCCAGCGCCAAGTGGTTGCTGCCATGCCAGTTCCAGTCCCTTGATCCGACCCTTGCCGTTGACCGGCGAGGTGATCGCATAGACCTCGTCCTGACCGGTGCGGATGTTGCGATAGGTCGCATTGGACACGCCGTAGCTGACATAGCTGGTCAGGTCCAGATAGAACAACCCGGCAGAGAGCAAAGACTCCGGGCCGTAGTACCACTCCAGCGCCGCATCAAAGTTGGTCGAGCGGATCGGCTTGAGGTTGGGGTTGCCACCACTGCCGGTAAGCAGCGTGTCGTTCAGATCGACCGCGCCGCCGATCGAACTGAAGTCCGGCCGCGCCATCGTCTTGGCCGCTGCCAGACGTCCGACCAGATCGTCACTCAACTGGAAACGGAAGTTGGCACTGGGCAACACATCGGTGTAGTCGTTGGCGACCAGACGTTGATAGAAGCTGCCAAATGCCGAAGTGGTAATTGCATTGGGCACCGCAGCACAGGGTTCAAGTGCCGGACAGACGCTGCCCGGGATCGGCACATTCTGCAGAACACGTTCCTCGGTTTGCACGACGCGAACACCGATGTTACCGCTCCAGTTTTCGCCACTGAGGTCGGTCATGATGTAAGCCGCGCGATTGTTCTCTTCCATCGCGAACTCGGCCGGAAAATAACGGCGCGTAATCGGGTCACGGTTGGAGTAGGTGTTGCCCCAGGCCCGTAGTATGTCTGGCGAGATCTGCCAGACGTTGCGCGGGAAGATGCCACCACCGAGCCCATCGCCAAAGTCGCCCGGATAGGTCTCGCCGTTCCACTGCGGCAAATTGGCCACATTGAATGGATCGGCCGACCACAGCGGACCCTGCGCAACGAACGTCGAATCACGCTCATGTTTGGAGGCACGGAGACCGAATTTGATATCGGTAAAAGTGTCGTTTTCCAACTGGAACTCGCCGTCGATCTGTCCCCAGCGCTCTTCATCATTGGTGGTCGCCGGGCTGGCGCCGAAGATCCAGTCCAGCGTAGTGCCGGTAAACACCGCAGGATTGCCCAGCGGGAGCGAGGCGTCCGCCGGCGAGTGCAAACCGTTGAGGCGATACGCTGCGCCGGTATTGAAGATATCCCCTTCAAATACCGCCTGTTCCGGCGTTTCGCCGCGTCCGGTTGAGGTGCCGATCTTGCCGGTCAGCGTCAGCCGGTCGGTGGCGAGGAATTCGATATCGAGGTCGATGAACTCTGACTCGGAGTTTGCGCCGGGTCGAAAGATCTGATCGTCGATTGCGTACTGACGACCGGCGACGTTGGTGAAGTTCGCCTGCACCAGTGTGTTATTGCGCACCACGTAACCCGCATCCGGCGCTTGACCGGCGCCGCCGCCCAGGATGCGACTCGGCCATACAATGAAGTTGCGGTTGTAGTTGGTCGCTTCCATATGCGACGAGAATGCGCTCAGTCCGATCGTCAGGTTATCGGTGGGCCGACCCTCGATATTTATCAGGCCGCCCTTGCGCTCACGCACCTGTTCAAACAGTGCGGAACCAATTGCATTCGGATAATAGACGCCGGAAAGATCTGGATTGGACAAAGCGATGACGCTGCCGGGTGCGATCTGGCTATAGCCGAGCATTTCCTGGCCGTCGCGACGCAGGCTGCGTTTTTCGGAGAAGACCTGGAATAACACGCCGAAGGTGTCCGCATCGTTTTTCCAGTTGACCAGTCCACTGAACTGCGGATCGACTTCGTCGGGCAGACTGGAATACACCGCACCCACGGAAGCCTCGGCCGATAGACGCTCCTGGAACTGCAGCGGCTGACGCGTGCGAATATCAACCGTGCCGGCGACGCCGCCTTCGACCAGATTGGCCTGCGAACTTTTGCGCACGATGACCTGGCCGACCAGTTCGGAAGGCAGCAACGAGTAGCTGACGCTGCGGCCGACGGTGCCGACTTGATTGAGCACAAACCAGTCGCCGGAGCCGATCATATGGCCATTGATCATGGTCTGGGTCAAACTGGGATTGGTGCCGCGCAGACTGACGCGATCATTCTCGTCGAAGCCGCCTTCGCTGGCGCTTGCCGAGCTGATGGTGACGCCAGGCAAGCGCTGCAAGGAATCAGCGACGTTCTTGTCTGGCATCTTGCCGATGTCTTCGGCAGTGATCACTTCCACCACCGAATCGGAATCGCGTTTCACTGCGAGCGATTTTTCCAGCGAGGCGCGGAAGCCGGTAACGACCAACACCTCCATCTCGGTCGGGTCTCTGGCGTCATCTTTCTTCGCCGGCGTCTGTTCCTGTTGCGCCGATTGCTGTGCCTGCACGGGCGGCTGATAGGCCATACCCATGAGCACTAACGCTACTGCCGATGCGATCGGTGTCTGCTTCACTTTCATGAGTCATCCTCTGATGGTGGCTGGTGGCTGGTGGCTGGTGGCTGGTGGCTGGTGACTGTGGCGGGTTGATGCATGTGCAGCCCGTTGCGGTCTGGATTCCCGGTCCGGTTGCCAGCACGCCTGGAATGCGTTCGCTGGCTCAGGTCCCCGGACCGCGAACAGCGCCGAGTCGGTGCTGGTTTGGTCCCCCTCCAAGATCCTTACAACACTACCAATGCAATGCCATTATGCTACCAATCGTGCCGAAGTGCTAGTCCCCCATGTAAATTTTCCGTTTCGCTGCCAAAATGTGCACTAAATTGCTGTTTGCGAATGCTTTTATTCGCTATGGCAGTTGAATTTTGGCCCAATGGGGCGCTTGATCAGGGTCCCCGCTGGTGGGCGACGCCAAGGCGACGATGTCCGGATGACACTACAAAAAAGACTTTCTCCGCTGAGACCTTGGCCTATGTACCTGTAAAAAAACGGGACTTCTACTTGTCACAGTGGCTAAAGGTGTAAGCGGCACGGTCTGCGACGGTTTTTCCAGGCACTTTCGAGCTGGGTCCAAACGCCGTGAAACGAGATCTTCACAAAGACCACTGTAGATTGTTGGTATTGTTGTGGTACTAATAAAGATGGGCGGACGAGGACCATTCTCACGGCCGCGCTGGTCACAATGCAGGCAACCTGGAACCGTCGAATGAATGCTCTGGCGCAAATCCTACGGCCGCTCGATCCGAACAACAGTCAACCGCTGTATCAACAGGTGCAGCGCGTGCTGCGTGACGCCATCGAAAAGCGCATTCTCGGTCCCGAGGATGCGTTGCCGGCCGAGCGCGACCTGGCTGCGGAACTGGCGGTATCGCGCATCACCATTCGCAAGGCCATCGACGGGCTGGTCAAGGAAGGCCTGCTGGTCAGTCGCCAGGGCTCGGGCAATTTCGTTTCCGCGCGCATCGAGAAAAACTTCGCCAAGCTGACTTCGTTTTCGGAGGACATGCGTGCGCGCGGACGCACTCCGCACAGTGTCTGGATTCGCCGCTCCGCCGGCACCGTCACGCCCGAAGAAGTGCTGGTGCTGCGCCTCAGTCCAGGCACTCCAGTGTTTCGCTTCCATCGCGTGCGCTATGCCGACAATGCGCCGATGTCGCTGGAATACGCAACGCTGGTAGCAGCAAGCCTGCCTTCGCTCGAAGCGGTGGACGAATCACTGTACGAAGCGCTGGAGCGCTCTGGCAATCGTCCGGTGCGGGCGCTGCAGCGATTGCGCGCGCTGTTGCTCAATGCCGAACAGGCAACGCTGCTGAAGGCCAGTACCGGCGATGCCGGGCTGCTGGTCGAGCGCATCGGTTTTCTGCGCGACGGCACGGCGGTTGAGTTTTCGCAATCGATTTACCGCGGCGATACCTACGACTTCGTCGCCGAACTGAGTGTGCCGGCATGATCACCGGTTGTTTGGAGTTGGTTTGATGGCGATGACCTCGGGAGTCATCAGGGCCGCACTGCAGCCTGAACACACGCGCATGTTCATCGAAGCAGCGGAGGCCGGCGAAGTACTGCGTCAACAATTCAAACGCAACCACTCCGATTTGATGGCGCTCGGCGCCGTACTGCGCGAGCAGGCGCCGCGTGCGGTGATCACCTGCGCCCGCGGCAGTTCCGATCATGCGGCAACGTTTGCCAAGTATCTGATCGAAACCCAGGCACATGTACTGACTGCATCGGCTGCACCGTCGGTCAGTTCGATCTACCTCGCCAGGCAGAACCTGCAGGGCTGTCTGTTCCTGGCAATCTCGCAGTCGGGACGTAGTCCGGATTTGATCGCCGCAGCCGAATCGGCACGCGCCGCCGGCGCCATGGTGATCGCGCTGATCAATTCCGAAGACGCGCCGCTGGCACGCGTCGCGCAACACACTTTGCCGCTGTGCGCAGGTATCGAACGCAGCGTTGCTGCGACCAAATCCTTCATCGCATCACTGGCGGCACTGCTCCATCTGGTTGCTGCCTGGAGCGAAGATGCGACGCTGATTGATGCACTACAGTCCGCCCCGGACCTGCTCGAACAGGCATGGCAACTGGACTGGCGCGAAGCCTTGCCGGTGCTGCAAACCAGCGAGCATCTGTACGTGATCGGGCGCGGCCTGGGCCTTTGCATCGCGCAGGAAGCGGCTCTAAAGTGCAAGGAGACCAGCGGCCTGCACGCCGAAGGCTTCAGCAGCGCCGAGGTACTGCACGGACCGCAGGCGCTGCTCAGCCGTGCGTTTCCAGCGCTGCTGCTGGCGCAGCACGACGACACCCGCGATGGCATATCTGCGCTTGCTGCCGAACTGGTCAGTCGTGATGTGCCGGTGCTGAGTGCCGGCGTCAGTGTGCCGGGCGCGGTAGTGCTGCCCACGCTGAAGGCGCATCCGCTGATCGAGCCGTTACTGCTGGTACAAAGTTTCTATCGCCTGGTCAATACGCTGGCGATCACTCGTGGCCACAACCCGGACCAGCCGCCGCACCTGCGCAAGGTCACGCGCACATTGTGAGCATCGACGCACTACTCAACGCGCGTGTACTGGTCGACCAAGGATTTGTCGACGGCATGGCGGTGTTGATCCAGGATGGAAAAATTTTCGCCATCGTGCCTGCGAACGATGCGCGCACACGCGTCGCGAATCCGCGCGATCTGGGCGGCGCATTGCTACTGCCAGGCTTCGTCGATACGCAGGTCAATGGCGGCGGCGGTGTGTTGTTCAACGACGCCCCCGAAGTGGACGCGATCAGTACCATCGGGCAGGCACATCGCCGCTTTGGCACAACCAGTTTCCTGCCGACGTTGATCAGTGACGATCTGGATGTACTGGCGCGGGCTATTGCCGCGGTCGATGCCGCCATCGCCGCAGGCGTGCCGGGCGTCGCCGGCATCCACATCGAAGGTCCGTTCATCAGCGAAATTCGAAAAGGCGCGCACGATGCCGCGCACATTCGCGCACTGACGCCCGCGCATGTTGCTCTGCTGTCTTCGTTGCGCCTTGGGCGCACATTGGTGACCCTGGCACCGGAACACACCACGGTGGAAACCATTGCGCTGCTTGTTTCGGCCGGTGTTGTCGTTGCGGCGGGCCACAGCAATGCCTCATATGCCGACATTCGCGCCGCCCTCGCGCACGGCTTGAGTGGATTTACCCACCTGTTCAATGCCATGTCGCCGCTGCAGAGTCGCGCGCCCGGCGTCGTCGGTGCCGCGCTGCACGACCAGGATAGTTGGTGCGGCATTATTGTCGACGGTTGGCACGTTGACCCGATCGTGCTGCAAATCGCGCTGCGTGCCAAACGCCTCGATCGATTCATACTGGTCACCGACGCCATGCCCATCGTCGGCAGCGATTCGTCCGAGTTTCAACTGCAGGGCCGACGCATCAGCGTCGTCGATGGCCAATGCATCGACGACCAGGGCACGCGCTCAGGTTCGGCGTTGGACATGGCCAGTGCCGTGCGCAATGCGGTGCAGATGCTCGGCGTGCGACTGGAGGATGCGGTGCGCATGGCCAGTACCTACCCCGCCAAGTTCCTTGGCCTGGGTCACGAAATTGGCCACATCAAACCCGGCTATCGCGCCAATCTGGTGCTGGCCGATGACACGCTGCAGGTACTCGATACCTGGATCGATGGCCAGCCAGCGTTGGCGTAGCAGCATCCGACATGGCATGAGTGCGCCAGCGCTCGTAGTCGATTCTCCATCGTGACAGGCCCCGATCAATCCTTCGACTTGTCCAGCTCTGTTTGATGAGCGAGCATTTCAGCGCTGTCGCTGAGGCGTCGCGCATAAATGATGTGATCGGATTGCGCCGGATTTTATCCCCCGCTTACTCGGCGCCCAATGGGGCGCGTACTCGGACTGCGTAATCCTTTGGGCAACAACGCTGGCGGGTTAAAAGACCAGCGAGAGTGTCACGTTCAAAACAGGCGCACTATTTCTGCGCGATGCCTTAGCCGCAGTGGTGCTTGGCTGGTGGTTGGAAGGACCAGAGATGGTTCGCATATGGGCGGAGCCTCCCTGGTAATTTGAATTTTCGTTGTCTATGCCGTTGCCCCGAATCGTCGCGCGTCTTGATGCTGGCCCATCGAGTGCGTGCGCCATGCTGGCCGCGCATGCTAAATCTCTGCGATGAACTCAGAATGAGAATGTCTACTTGTCAGGCTTGTGCACGCTCGCGCTTCTTGGCATGCGACTTGGGCATGTCACCCCGACCATGATTAGCTGGCACCGCGTACGGTCACGTTTGCTGCACAGCGCATTCATGAGTTACTCCTCGGGCGGCAGCCAGCAACGTTCGTCGGCGAGCGGGTTTTCCGGATCGTTGCACACCGGCTCATTGCGGTCCTGACTGGCGCGCTGCGCCATCGAGTGCAGCGGGTTCTCCGGCAATCCACCGACAATCATGTGCTTGCCGATCGCCTCCAGCGTGCGCTTGAGGGCGCCGCCCTGCTGATGCTTCAGCGGCAGATGAATGAAGGGCTCGGCACGACCGGGCACCTGACCCAGAGCCCTGGGCATGCCGGCGTTGGGCAGCCGTGGATCTTTCGCAACGACTTCTGCGGCTGCTCCCTGGATGTCGTCAAACAGATCGCCAGCGCTGACCACGGGTTCGATAAATTGGGCAGTCATCGCGGTTTCGGAAGGCACTTCGGGAACGGGTTGCGGCGCACGTCTGCGACCCGGGATAGCGCTACTGTTCGAGCGCGGCGGCGATGCGATCGGCGCCTGCTGCATCGCACGCTGCACCGGCGCGGTGGGATGGATAAATACCAAGCTCATCGCTGCCGCCTGCGATTCCTGTGGCGCGAACAGCCGCATTGGGGCCGGCGGTAACAGCACATAGAGCAGCAACAGCACATGCAGCATCAGTGCTGCGGCGATTCCCAGCGCGCGTCGCACATTCACCGAGGGTGAACGGGTGCGTGTGGGCAGTATGTCGATGGAAAGGTCCGCGATCAGCATAAGCCGTCCTTGATACGGGCAGGCCGCGTAATTACCCGTTAATCCATAACGCGAGGGAACATCTGAACAAGTCTGGAGCCGCGATAGCCCCCTGAGTCAGGGGGCGAAAAACCGCAAGTTGACCAGCTCCGCTGTTGAGAGCGACCAGCTCCGCTGTTAAGAGCGGGGGTTTGGCAAGAAATAAGCGGTGTGGCGAAGCCGAAGTCGTAACTTGTTCAGAACTTCCCTGGGTTGTATGCCATTCACCCTTGGGCCTCAGCGCGGCGGCGGCGGATAGCAACGCGGATCGCGCAACGGATCGTCTGGATCATTGCACTCGGGCTCTTTGCTGCCGAGCATGTGCGCGTCGGTCAAATCCTGCAGCGGATTGCGCAGGGTTTTCACGCTTTCCATGTCATCAGGATAGGCGGCCATGGTCGCGACGAAGATGCGCAGCGCAAACTTGGTGAGCTGTTGTGGCGTCGGCCGGCGCTTGAAGCGCAGCGGCAGATCGATGATGGCTTGATCGCTTCCGGGCAATCGCGTCCGCGCGCTGGGCATGCCGACATTGGGCAGACGCGGATCGCCGTCGCTCAGCGCACGGGCCGCGCCTTCGATACTGCCGAATAGATCGGCTGCAGTAGGCGTATTGCGTTGGGGGTCGACTTGCGCCTCGACTGCGGAGTGCATCGGCAAGGGCGTGGCGAGTGACGACCTGAGTCGTTGCGCCGACGGCCTGCGCGTGATTGCCGGCGGAGGTTTCGTTGCCGCGGGTGCAAGTTGCGGTTGTGCATCGAGCAGGATGACCTGCAGACTGTTGCTGGCTTTGGCGCTCGCGCGGTGTTGCGGTGCACTCGCTAGCGGCGGCGCCAGGAGATGAAGCAATACCCCCACGTGTACCGTCAGGCTGATCCAGATCGCGAACACGCGCGGCAAGCGCGAACGCCAGGGCGTGCGACGGGTCGGGCGCAGTTCGAAAGGGTAGTTGGCGGGCAGCATTGCCGCGACTTGATAGCGTGCACATCGCTAACCGGGCGTTAAGGCCAGGTGTCCCCTGCCATAGGGCATGGCTGTCTTGCGCAGGTTCGCGCACAATGCCGATCAACAGTGAGGGAGCGTCGCATGGGTCCTGGTGTAGCTGCATTGCGTTCGATAGCCGCACTGTTGGGCGCCTGCGGCGTGGTCCTGGGTGCGTTCGGCGCGCATGCTCTACGCGACGGATTCAGCGCCACTCAGTTGGGGCTTTGGCAGACCGCGGTGAGTTATCTGTTCTGGCATGTCCTCGCGGCACTGCTGGCACTGCAACGGGATGCCAGTACGCAGCAAGCGTGCGGACGTGTGGCTGCGGCTTTGTTCTTGTCCGGCAGCGCGCTGTTCAGCGGCAGCCTGCTCGCGCTGGCGCTGGCGGCGCCGCGCTGGATCGGAGCGCTCACGCCGATCGGTGGGCTGCTGCTGATTGCAGGCTGGCTCGCGCTGGCCTGGGCTTTTGCGCGCAGCAACCGCTCAGCGCGATCCGCCCACGCTGAGGCTGAGTGATTGAGAGCGTGAAACACTCGCTGCCGCACAGCCGGCAAACCCTGTAGATTCGATCTGGTCAATTCGGGGCCCTGATGCAGAAGATCCTTATCGCCAGCACGAAAGGTGGCTGTGGCAAGACCACAGTGACGACCAATCTCGCCGTTGCGCTGGCGCAGGTCGGGCGCAAGGTGTGGCTGATCGACACCGACGCGCAGGGCTCCAGTGTGGATTGGGCGAACGCACGCGGTGATCTGTCGCCGACAATTCCCGTCATGCCCAGTCCCGATACCGGCCAGGGACTGACTCAGGGTTGGACTCTGCGCATCCCACCGAGCACCGAGGTATTGCTGGTGGACACACCGGCAGGATTGCGCAGCCATCAGATTTCCGAATATCTGCGTCGCTGCGATACGGTGCTGGTACCGATCGTGCCTTCGGCGTTCGACCTTCGCGCCAGCAAGGCGTTCCTGCAGGAACTGCGGCAGTCATCCGCTGTACGCAGCGGCAATGTGCGCGTTGGCATCATCGCCAACCGCGTCAAAACGCGCACCCTGGCTGCCCGGGATTTCAGCGAGCACAGCGCCGAACTGCCGTTCCCACTGATCGCCAGCCTGCGTGACACGCAAGCCTATGTCCTGGCCGGTGCGCTCGGGCGCGGCGTCTTTGACTACCACAGCGCCGCACTTGCCCCCTGTCGGGACGAGTGGCAGCCCATCTTGAATTGGCTGGGGTGAGGTAAGGCGCTTTGACGATGCCCCCAGGCATCGTCAGCCGCACCAACCCAGGTGAGTTCAGCCATCGCCGCCGGAGACCGCTCCCACGGAATTCCGCAGCCACGCCGCCAACGGAGCAACTACTGGCCCCGGCTCCTTCATCCAGGAAAAGTGCGTGGCCAGGCCCGAGGCGAAAGCCTCTTTGGTGAAGCCCACAGTCGTCCACTGCGCGCGACTCAACCGGGACTGAAGTTCGTTGAATGACTGCATCGGCGCGAACCGATCGTCTTGCAGGTGTGCCGCCCAACCCGGTACTTCGAGTGTCGCCAAACTCGCGTCGAGTGCGACTTCGATACGGTCGGGGTGGTAGCGCCCGCTCATGCCACTGCGCGCCCAGTCGCGAATAACGCCGCGCGCTTCGTCGCCGGCAAATCCCACACGCCGGCCGGGAAACCAACCGCACATCGCCGACAATGCACGAAACCATGCAAACACCGCAACCACCAGCGGCCGCTGCCAAACGGGGAACGTGCGCCACCACGGAATTCCGCTGCCGATCAGCAACACCGAATCGGCCAAGGTGCGATTGCGCGCCAGGGCCAGCATTCCGATCTGCGCGCCCAGACTGTGGCCGCCGATCAGCAACCTGCGCACATCGTGCGCGCTGCGCAGGGCGGCAACACCGGCTTGGATATCATCGAGCAATTCGCGATAACCCCAATCGCACTTTCGTGAAGCGCGTTGATCGCTGGAGCCGGCACCGCGCCACTCATGTGTTGCAATCCCGATGCCGGCTTGCGCAACCGCCTCGGCGAAAATGCGGTACTGCCGCGCCGTCACACCCATCGCCGGGCACCAATAGATCCAGGTGTGTGCGCCCTCAGGCGCGCTGACGATCAGCTGCGCAGTCGCGCCATCGACGCTGGTCACCGACAGGGTTGTATTCATCTGCGCAGTGTTGCGGCTGTTGCGAATTTGGCAAGTGGCACCTGCGTCAGCTTGGGGTGTGATCGCGACGATCTGGAATCGAGGCTGACGCCGCCGGTCAGTGCCGCGACCGGCGTGCTCTCAAGCGGGATATTTTATCCTGCCTTCCCGCAGCCACCATTCACTGACCCGCACCATGCCTTCGGCGAGGGTGACCTTCGGCTGGTAGCCGAGATCGCGGCGAGCGGCGCCGATATTGAACCAGTGCGCACTGCTGAGTTGTTCGGCGAGGAAACGCGTCATCGGTGGCTCGTTGCGATTGTTGGTCAGGCGATACCACTGTTCGTAGAGAAACCCAGCAGTCTTGGCCATCCTGATCGACACGCGCCGTTGCTCCGCGGGCAGTCCGACCGCCTTGAGCAACTTGTTGACCATCTCGTCCAGCGCGATCGGCTGCCCCTGGGAAATGAAGTACGCCTTGCCGGCGCAGGTGGCGCCCACCTCCAATCGATCGAGCGCATCCATGTGTGCCTGGACCGCGTTGTCGATGTACACCGTATCAATCTTCTTCGAAGGCCCAATGAAGCGCAGCTTGCCGGCGCGCGCGCGCTGCACCAGACGCGGCAACAGGTGATTGTCGCCTGGTCCCCAGATCAGATGCGGACGCAGCGCGACGGTAGCCAGATTGGGCCCGTTGGCTTGAAGAATAAGTCGCTCGGCCGCAGCCTTGGTCGCCGGATAATGCGCCTTGAATTCGGCGGCATACGGCAGCGACTCGTTGCCGTTTTCGATGTCGGCTCCGCTGTGCACCACGCTCGGGGTAGAGGTGTAGACAATCTTGCGCACGCCATTCATCTCGCAGGCGCCAAGCACCGACACGGTGCCGCCGATGTTGGTCGTCGAATAATCGGCCAGACTTCCCCAGATACCGGCACGCGCAGCGGTGTGGATCACTGCGTCGCAGCCTTTGGTCGCATTGAGCATGGGGTCAAAAGCACTGATATCGCCCAGCACCTGACGCACGCCGATCTGATCGAGAGCCGGATAGCGGTTGCGCGCAATACTAACCACGTCATGGCCGCGGAAGCGCAACTGTTTGCAGATGTGCGAGCCGAGGAATCCGCCGCCACCAGTGACCAGAACTTTCATTGCGCCATTCTCCGAATCATCCCCGTCACCACTGCGTCATTTCCATTTCAAGGCTCGCTTCTGTTACTGCGCTCGTTCCCGTTACAAGGCGCATTGCGTTGCGCAGTTGAGCAAGCGTTGGTGCGTGTTCTCAGCGCTGCTTGCGTGCCGCCCATGCCGCAAGCGCCGGCCGATCGATCTTGGCATTGTGGCGGATATCCACCGGGAATCCTGGGTGCAAAAAGAAGTGGCGGATTGCCGAGGTGATCATATGACGCGCACCGATCTGACGCAGCTCGTTGCGAATCGGCTGCCAGTCGCGCTGTTTCATACCCTGACGCAGTTCGATGCAAACGCCGGGCATGCGCCGCCCTTCGGCATCGTTCAGTCCGATCAACGCGCTACGGCGCACCGATGGATGCGCATTGAATATACCCTCCACCGGCTCCGGCAAGAACTGGCCGTTGCCAGTCTCGACGCGATGCGACTTGCGGCCCAGGTACCACAGACGCCCCTCTTCATCGAAGCGACCGAGATCGCCCATGCGATGCCAGACACCTTCATGAGTCAGGATTTTGCCGAGCCGGTTGGCTTCGGGGCGGTTGTGATAGCGCTCGCTCATGCTCGGGCCGCGCACCACGATTTCGCCAACGCCGCCGGTCAGCACGCGCGTGGCGTAGCTGATCTCGTGTACTTCGTTGTCATCGATACGGATCAGCTGCACCTGATTTTCTGGCAGCGGCCGGCCGACACAGATGCCGGCGCCCTCGGCAGTAAGGTGCGAGACGGCAAGAATTTCTCGACCGTCAATAGCGCAGACCGGCAGACATTCTGTGGCGCCATAGGGGGTGAACACCTGGGCTTTGGGCTTGAGCATCTTCATCAAACGCGCCACCGTCTCCGGCGGCACCGGCGCACCTGCGGAAATTACCCGGCGCAGTGTTTTCAGCTTGATGCCATGGGCCTCACCGTAGCGGGCCAGCACATCGATCAGGGCAGGCGAGCCGAACATCGTGGTGACGCCGTTGCGCTCGATCGCGGCGATCAATTTGGCCGGGTCGGCCTGCGCCGGTCGGGTTGGATCCATGTCGGGAATCACACTGGTCATGCCCAGCGCTGGGTCGAACAACGCGAACGGCGGAAAGGTCGGCATGTCTACTTCGCCGGGCCAGATGCCAAAGGCGCTGCGGATCATCTCGACCTGGGCGGCAAATTGACGATGTGTGTATTCCACGCCCTTGGGTACCCCGGTGGCACCGCTGGTAAAAAGGATCGCAGCGAGTTCGTCGCAGCGCGTATCGGCGATGGTGAACGCGCCTTGCGCCCTGCCCAGATCGCGCAGCCCGACGTAGTTGAGCCCGCCCCAGAACCAGCGCCGCCCATTGACTGTGACGCGACGCCGGATGCTCGCTCGCGCCCAGCCCAGCGCCAGACTGGCGGCATGCGCCAATGGAATGCCAATAAACGCTTCCGGCGCCGCCTCATCGAGACATTGCTTGAGCTGCTTGCGATTGATGCCCGGGTCAATCAGTACGGGTACGGCGCCGGCCTTGAACAATGCAAACATCAGCACGAACAGCTCGATGGATGGACGCACCATGAGCGCGGCACGCACGCCGCGACCGATACCACTGGCGACGAGGCCGGCGGCGATCAGATCAGTCTCGGCGGCAAGTTCGGCAAAATTCATGCTGCGATAACGCGGCATGCCCTTGCCGCCGATGCGCTTGGGGCAATGGATCGCCGGCCGGTCTGGCTGGCGTATCGCTTCCTCGCCCAGATGACTGGCGATATTGCAGATTTCCGTCATGCAGCAATTGTGGCGTGCCGAAGCTTGATTGGCGAGTCCAGCGACCGCGCAGGCAAACCAGCGGCTGTTGGTGAGAATGTCCTGTTTGTCCCAGGCCGTATATTTCACCCGACGCGGAACGGCCGCGTTGAGCTGGTTGTGAACGGAACGGCGGGTTCAGCTGCCTGCGTCCACAATGAGCTGCAACGATTTTGCCCACAGCTTCGTCCATTCTGCAAAGCACAAGGTAATGACCACAATGCTTAGCGAGGCGGGGTTTGCTACCACACTGGATGCGGCGACACTGGCGGCAGCACAACATGGCAACAGTGCCGCGCTGGAGACCATCTATCGCAGTTATGAGCGGGCGGCGTTTGGTCTGGCGTTACGCATACTCGGACGGCCTGCCGCGGCCGAGGATGCGGTGCACGACAGTTTTGTCCGCGCATTCGAAAAGCTCGGCGGCTATCGCGGTGACGCGCCTTTTGGACTCTGGTTGAAGCGGCTGCTGGTCAATACCGCGATCGACCAGCTGCGCTCCGAGCAGCGCTGGATGGGCAGCGACGACGAAATCGACCAGCTCAGTGCCAGTCAAAGCCGCCAGAGCAACCAGCACGAAGCGCTGGGGCTCCTCGCCCGACTTCCGGAACGGGCGCGTACGGTGGTCTGGTTGCACGAGATGGAGGGTTATTCGCACAGCGAGATCGGAGCACTGTTCAAACAATCCGAAAGCTGGTCGAAGTCGTTACTGGCACGCAGTCTGGAGCGTCTTCGGCGCGCGATTCAAGAGGAGTCAACACAATGACCAGCGATTCAGAAAATTCAATTCAACTCGATCCGGACGGCGGCATGCGCGGCTATCTGTCGGGATTGCCAGTAGCTGATTCCAGCGCTGCACTTTGGCCACGGATCGAACGCACGCGCCTGCGCCGACGGCGGCGGCGCTTGTTGGCTGGCAGCGGCGTGCTGGGCGCCCTTGTACTGCTGGCGGTATTGATGGTCCGGGTGCCCGTGCCTGCCGATGCACCCGCGCTGACGCGGGAAGCCGCGCCCGTGATCGAGATCGCTGCGGAGCTGCGCGATATCGATCGAAGTTTGCAGGCCGCCTACGACCGGGACGCAAGCCCCGAACAGATTGACGCCCTGTGGCAGGCGCGTGAGTTTGCCGCCACTCAAATCAACCAGGAGAGCTACCACCATGATGCGATCATCCGGCTTTGATTGTTACCCCAACCTGCGCGCTCGTCTCTTCCTGCTCGTGGCGCTCGCGGTCGCGGGCTCCGCTGCAGCTGAGCCCAATGTGCTGGCGAGCGCAGACAACGCGGCATTGGACAACGCTGTTCTGGCTCTGGTCGAGTTCGCGCCGCCGAATGC
>JAWXCG010000151.1:0-5333 GCA_034440555.1 Pseudomonadota bacterium | reverse complement strand
GCCCGTGCGCACGGGCAAGATCACGCACGGCTGGCACCGAACAGCACGCTGATCGATCCTGTCTGCGGCATGACCGTAGCACCCGATGCGCCGCACCACGCGCTGTACGAAGGCCGCGATTATCGTTTCTGTTCCGCCGGTTGCCGGGCCAAGTTTGTTGCCGATCCGGCGCTGTACCTGAGGCCCGGAGTTGATAACGCCGCGGTCGCGGCAGCGCCAGGCGCTCAGTACACCTGCCCGATGCATCCACAGATCGTGCGCGATGCGCCCGGCAGCTGCCCGATCTGCGGCATGGCGTTGGAACCGATGATGCCGAGCCTGGACGAAGCAGAGAATCCGGAGCTGATCGATTTCCGTCACCGTTTTTGGTGGACGTTGCCGCTCTCCGTCGCGGTGCTGGCGCTTTCGATGTTCGGGCACCAGATGGAGGTGATCGCGGCCAGCACACGTATCTGGATGGAGCTGCTGCTTTCGGCGCCGGTGGTGCTGTGGGCCGGCTGGCCATTCTTCAAGCGCTGGGGGCAGTCGATCGTCAACCGCAGCCCCAACATGTGGACACTGATTGGTACCGGCGTCGGCGCTGCATTTGGTTATAGCCTGGTCGCCACGTTTGCACCTGGTTTGTTTCCGGATTCATTCCGCGCGCATGGTCGTGTTGGTGTTTACTTCGAAGCCGCGGCGATCATCGTCTCACTCACTTTGCTTGGCCAACTGCTTGAACTGAAGGCGCGATCGAGCACTTCCGCAGCGATCCGCGCCTTGCTCGGACTTGCACCGAAGACGGCCCGGCGCCTGCGCGACGATGGTAGCGAAGAGGATATCCCGCTCACCCACGTGCATCTTGGCGATCGCCTGCGGGTGCGTCCTGGGGAGAAGGTACCGGTTGATGGCGAGGTGATTGAAGGCCGTTCCAGCGTCGACGAATCCATGCTCACTGGCGAGCCCATGCCGGTGGAGAAAGTGCCTGGGGCCAAACTCATCGGCGCCAGCATCAACGCCAGCGGCAGCCTGGTGATGCGCGCCGACAAGATCGGCTCGGATACGGTATTGGCGCAGATCGTACAACTGGTTGCGCAGGCACAACGCTCGCGCGCGCCGATGCAACGGCTGGCGGACAAAGTCAGTTTCTGGTTTGTGCTTGCCGTACTGGCGTGCGCGGTCGTTACCTTTTTCGTCTGGGGGGTATTCGGTCCCGATCCGTCATGGACCTACGCCGTGGTGAACGCGGTCGCGGTATTGATCATTGCTTGTCCGTGTGCGCTGGGTCTGGCCACTCCGATGTCGATCATGGTCGCCACCGGTCGTGCGGCGCAGGCGGGCGTATTGTTCCGCGACGCCGAGGCGATCGAGCGGCTGCGCACCATCGATACTTTGATCGTCGACAAGACTGGCACGCTCACCCAGGGCAAACCGGCGTTCCGCGAAGTGATCGCAACGGCGGAGGTGAGCGCTGATGAGGTGCTGCGTCTCGCCGCGAGTCTGGACCAGGGCAGCGAACATCCATTGGCCGAAGCGATCGTCGCCGAGGCAAGGCGTCGTGGGTTGCTACTGGAAACTGCCAGCGAATTTGAATCCGCCACCGGCATCGGCGTACGCGGCCGCGTCGGCGCCCGGAGCGTTGCCCTGGGCAATGCTGCGTTGATGCAACAGATCGGCGCCGACGTCACCGCATTGCACGAAGCCGCTGAGCGCCTGCGTCGCGATGGCGCCAGTGCGATGTTTCTGGCGGTTGAAAACCACGCCGTCGGCCTGATCGCCGTCGCCGACCCGATCAAGGACAGCACATCTGAAGCGATCGCTGCATTGCGCGCCGCTGGGATTCGCATTGTTATGGCCACCGGCGACGGCAAGACCACTGCAGCAGCCGTCGCCAAGCAGCTCGGCATTGACGAATTCTACGGTGAAGTGCGGCCGCAGGATAAATCCGACCTGGTCGCGAAACTCAAATCCGAAGGTCGCCGCGTGGCCATGGCGGGTGACGGCATCAATGACGCCCCAGCGCTGGCCGCTGCCGATGTTGGCATCGCCATGGGTACCGGCACCGACGTTGCCATGTCCAGCGCACAAGTCACCTTGGTCAAAGGCGACCTGCGCGGAATCCTGCGCGCCAGACAAATATCCCAGGCGACCGTCGCTAACATGAAACAAAACCTCGCCTTCGCCTTCGCCTATAACGCACTGGGCGTACCGATCGCTGCCGGCGTGCTCTATCCCGCCTTTGGCCTATTGCTTAGCCCGATGCTGGCCGCACTGGCGATGAGTCTTTCCTCGGTATCGGTGGTGAGCAATGCCCTGCGCTTGCGGAGCACAAGGGTTCGCGATTGATCAGGCGCCGCGCCTTGATTAGCGCTCACGCCCATAAGTGCGGCACGAAGGCGACGCACAGTGCATCGCTTTGATGCCGCGTGGCGTGCCATCCAGCGAACCACCCTGAACCAGTAGCAGCGGCAACCCGTCGGCACCGAGCGCGGCCGCACTGCGCGACACAACCAGGGTCGCACCCACCGCCACCGCATTCGACTGCGTGCCGAATGCGGCACAGCTGGTGTCCTCGCAACCGGCGATTTGGAACTGGCCATCCCAGATCAGCGGTGCGACGCCATCGCCGCGCAGCACCAGCTGTGGCATGCGTACTGCGGCGCTGCTTGAGTTGAAAAGCGACGTCAACGTTGGTGTGTCGCAATAAGTTGCGTTGGCGGGCGTGCCGTTGCACTGCACATAGATGATTTCGTTGTTACTGGTGCCGTTGAAGCGCGTCAACGCGATCACGGCGCGATTGGCCGGCGTCAATGCGATCGACGGTGCGAAGCCGCTATTCGGAGCCGAATCGAGTGTACGCAGAGTAATTCCGCTGCAGCTCGAATTGGAACACACGGCCAATTTGAGTCGCTTGTTGGTGACGTCCTGATAGGCAATCTGCACACGCCGGCCATCGAAAGCGATCGCCGGCCATTGGCCGACATCGCCGGTCCCGTCGATCGCCACACCGGTGGGCGAGGCGCAATCGGCATCAACACAGCGCAAAAAGCGCAGGTCATCATTGCTGTTGTCATAGTAAGCAATCAGCGGACCATTGCGATTGCCTTCGAGTCCGGCTACGGCACCATTCATGGCGGTGATCGAGGTGAACTGGCCGGTGTCACCGAGCGTTTCAATCGCGCTGGTAGCCGCACTGCTGCACTGCGGATCAACGCAGCGCGCGAATTTCAGATCGCCATTGGTACGGTCGTAATAGCTGATCACTGGGCGATCTTGCACACCCATCGCAATCGAATTGAAATCACCGACATCGCCCGCGCTATCCAGCGTGACCGAACGCGATGTGCTACAGACCGGGTCATTGCAGATAGCGACTTTCAGGTCCAACGTTGCTACCGCGTAGTAGGCGATGATCGGCAGGCCATCGGCACCGATCACGACCGAGAACCAGCTCGCCGTGCTGGGCGTGACTTCGGATTCGGGCGCGACCAAATGGTTGCTTGCGCCATACCATGCGACCGACTGCGCCATGCCGGCGTCAAGCGAAGTAAGCGCCGTATTCGCGTAAGGCGCGCTGGTCAGTTCGGTGCGCGGCGCCAGCACGGTGGTGCCTACCGTCACCTGAAGGAAACGTTTGCTGCCTTCAAACGCGGCGATGCCGAAGTCCAGCGATACGGTGAACAACCCTTGATCTACAGCCACGCCAGTGCGCGTCAACGTTGCGCCGATCTGCGTGCTGCCACCGGCGGCATCGAACAGTCTGAAGGTAAAATCGAAGGGACCGCTGGCCAACACGCCACTCTGCTCGAGTCGACCCTGGTAGGTAAAGGCCGTGCCCTGCGGCGCGGCGTTTGCTCCGAGCGCGTGCAGCACAAGGACTAGGAGAATTGAAAATTGCAGAAAAATGCGTTTCATGGGAGTTCCTTTGTGGCGGTGTGACGCGTTGTTGCTCGAAGCCCGTGTTGTTAAATGTCGGACTCGTTCAGAGCCCGTCGCTGTTCGAAACTCTTTGCTGCTCGAGCCGGGCACATCACTCGAAGCCATTGGTGAATATGGAATCCGCTGCCGGGGCGTTCTCGCCCAGCACAATAAATCCGGGTAGTAGGCGAAACGTGCCACCTAACAACGGCGCCGCTGGCGTGGCATCGGGTTGCGCGACGCTACCCTGCACACGAAAACTGCCCCCGGTGGCAACGCCGCCACCGCCATCGATCGATGACCAGGTCAGCTCAAAAACCCCGCCTGACTGCGCCGCCAAGGGCAGCACCCATAGCAATGCCAGGCCCGCAGCCAATGTTCGTCTCATAGGTCCTCCCTCGGATCGACCGCGCGCAAGGTCGCGATCTCTTAGGTAACCCGGAAGCATGAGGAGTCCCGCCAAGTCCGGGCTAGACGCTAGGTTCGTCGCATCGCCATCGTCTCTTGGCGTGGAATTCAAATCTCATTGCCATAACGGCATCGTGACGGTCTGGGCAGCGCGGGGGGCGTTGATACTCTCGTCAGACCATAACTTGGACCAACGGTGTTCACCGGTTCGGCCGAGCACGCCGCCGCATCCAAAGGCAAAGGCGTAAACATGGCGATCGAGTTTCAAGGCACTTGACCAGCGACGGAACGCAATGGTCCACACTTAGTTCAAAAGTCTGTCAGTGATGGAGGTGCTGGCTCGGCCGCGTCATGAATAAATCGCTCCGAATCAATAGAGCCGTCGGCGTTGCTCGGCCTGTTGAACAAGCATGACCGAGTGCTAAGCATCCGGTTGAAAGCGGTGCGGGTGAAGCCAATCTAACGTAACTTTGTTTACACAGTTGGTTTGACAGACTCCATTCCTGCACACCCGCAACCAGTGGGACCTAACGCCCAGCATCAGCCGCAGGCGAGATAACGCCGTCAGCTGCATGCTGTTGTTGCCCGCTGCCGCAGCGCATCACTCCTGACTCGTAAGCGCATAAACCATATCGCTCACAGACCGACGGAAGGACTCGTTCTCCACGAACTGCTTGTAGAACTGCGTGTAGTCTTTCACTGATCCCTGCACCGCCTTGCTGAGCGCCTGATCGAGCGCCAAGTGCGCTGTATGCGGTGTGTTCGCCTTGGCATTGCGGTAGGCGCTGTCCGCGGCCACCTTGGGCGCGATGTCGTCGCTGATGTGCTGTGCGATGCGATCCGTGTCGGTGAACAGCGTCCCGAACTGATCGTTGAAGGTCTTCAGGATGCTGCTCAGGCGATCCATCGCCGGCTCAGGTCTGTGCCCGCCGGCGTCGGTCGGCACGGGCTCGATCTCGGCGTCCTGGTCCGCCAGCGCGATCTTCAGCACCGCCTTCTTCTCGACGCGGTAGCTGTCCATGTCGATC
>JAWXCG010000150.1:0-6333 GCA_034440555.1 Pseudomonadota bacterium | reverse complement strand
ACCGCAGGTTTTGACCAGCTCCGCTGTTGAGAGCGGGGGTTTGGCAAGCGATAAGCCGTGTGGCGAAGACAAAGTGGTGACTTATTCAGACCTTCCCTAGAACGGCAGCCAACGCAATGACCACAGACAGCAACCATCCGACTTCCGCGCTGATTCAATTGCACGACATCTCCAAGGACTACGAATCCGCTCATCGTCGCCGATGAGCCGACCGGCAATCCTGATTCAAAAACTTCGGACGACGTCATGGGCTTTCTCGCGGCATTGTCCGCAGACGGCAAAACCGCGTTGTCAGTGACGCATGAGCACGACCTGAGTCGTTTCTTCACGCGCACCATCACGCTGCGCGACGGCGCGATCGAGTCGGATTCGGGAGAACGCTCAGATGCGCCCGCGCTGGAAAAAGGTACTGAAAGATGCGCTCGGCGCGCAGCCGTTTTCTGAAAATGAGCATAGCGCTGGCCGCGAGTCTTCCCGTGGTGGTTTCGATCTTCACCGCCTACGCCATGCGGACAGCGAGAGCAGCGCGGCTCACGCCGCTCCCGCAAGTTCGGGGCATCGCGGGTCACGCCGCTCCCACAAGGGTCTCGACATCCCGGTCTGCAGTCCGCCCGGCTAAGGAACCTCTGAACAAGTCCGGAGCTGCGCTAGCCCCCTGAGTCAGGGGGCGAAAAACCGCAGGTTGACCAGCTCCGCTGTTGAGAGCGGGGGTTTGGCAAGCAGTAAGCAGTGTGGCGAAGACGAAGTGGTGACTTATTCAGACCTTCCATAATTTGAATAGCTGTCGACGCCTAGCTCGCGCAGGATTGCCGAGCGCAACTCTTGCACGGGTGCGCTGGAGAGATTGCGCGGATGCGGGAATGGGACGTCGAACGTGGTTTGAATTGTTGTCGGGCGGGCGGAAAGCACGATGACGCGATTTGCGATGTGGATCGCTTCCTCGACATCGTGTGTGATCAGCAGCACGGTGTGGCGTTCTTCTTCGAGGATTCTCAGCAGTTCGTTGCGCATGCGCAGGTGCAGCAGGGCGTCGAGGGCGGAGAACGGCTCGTCCATGTAGAGAATTTCCGGCTTCACCACCAGCGCGCGTGCAAGCTCAGCGCGCTTGAGCATGCCACCCGAGAGTTCATGCGGATAACGGTTCTCGAATCCGTTCAAGCCCACCATCGCCGCGTAATGATCGGCGAGGCGTATTTTTTCCTCGTGCGCGTGAGCGTTCAGGCCGAACATCAAATTCTGCTGCACGGTGAGCCATGGAAACACCGAGCCTTGCTGCGAGATCAGGATGCCGCGCGAGCTGGGTTTGCGCAGTAGTTCACCATCGATTTTGACCGAGCCGGAATCGGGGCGATCGAATCCGGCAATGATGTTCATCAGCGTCGATTTCCCGCAACCCGAAGGTCCGACGATCGCGACGGTTTCGCCCTCGGCGACCTCGAAGCTGATGTTGTCGAGCACGTGCAGCATGCCGTGCTCCGAAGCGAAACTCTTGCCCACGCCTTCAACGGAAATTCTAGTGGGCATATCGCCACCTTACTGATTTCAAGCCTTCCAGCAGGCGCATCAATCCATCCAGAAGCAATCCGATCAGTCCGATGATGATCATCGCGGCGACCACCAGGTCGTAGCGATTGCCGGCGTTGCGTGAGTCCATGATCAGATAGCCGAGCCCCGAACGCAGCGCGATCATTTCCGCCGCGACCACCACCAGCCACGCCACGCCAAGGCCGATGCGCATGCCCACGATGATCTGCGGCAGCACCGCCGGAATCACCACTTGACGGAAAAGCGTATAGCGCGACACGCCGAAGTTCGCCGCCGCGCGCAAATAGCGCTGCTCGATGGTGTGCACGCCGACGGTGGTTTGCACGATCATGGGAAATACCGATGAAATAAAGATCAGAAAAATTGGCGACACATCGCCAACGCCAAACCACAGAATCGCGATCGGAATCCATGCGATTGGCGAGATCGGCCGTAGCATCTGGAAGATCGGATTGAGCGTGACGTACGCGCCTTTCACCCAACCCATCCACAAACCCAGCGGCACGGCGACCATGACCGCGAGCAGAAAACCGGTGCCGACCCGGAACAGTGAGGCGCCGATGTGCTGCCACAGGGTTCCGTCTTTGATTAGTTCGAACGTGCCGGTCATCACTTGCAAGGGCGTGGGGAACACGACGCTGTTCGTGGCAACGACGACCGCCCACCACGCGCCGACAATCAGCGCGATCACAGCGATCGGTGGTAGAACCCGCTTCGCCTGGATCATGTAACTGCTTTCCATAACGTGGTGGTGCGCCAGCGCAGTCGTCCCCACGGCGAGAGCGGCTGCGGCTGGACGAGCACAGTCATCTCTCCGCTCGCGTGTGCCGTGCATGCAAATTGATAGCTCGAGGCCAACTCGAACGGCAGGCGAAAGCTCTGCCCCGGCATCATCAGCGTGGGACCGAACATCTGCGGTACATCGTCGAGATTGCGCAGCAACAGCACGTCGCGCACACCGAGGGTGAGACGCACCTCCGACGGCAGGATTTCCACCATATCTCCGGACATCCGCCGCGCCCACGTACCCTTGGGAATCTCGAACACCTCTTCACGCGAATCGTACTGCACGGGCGCGAATGCCGCCCAGGTCAGCGCACCGAGCACTCCAGCGGACAACGGGAGCACAAACCATTGCCCACGCGACAATTTCATCGAGCGACCAACGGTCGTGCAACGTCGGTGTTGATGTTGCCGGTGAGACCCGGTCCCTGATAGGCAGAGAGGTTCATGGAGCGCCCAGGAGAATCCTGACATCGTGGACGTAGTCATCCGCCGCACGACCGTAAGTCATCAGCGCGCGCAGCCGACCCTCACGATCGATCAGATAGACGAAGGACGAATGCGAGTAGCTGCTATCGGCACCAATCTTCTTCGCCGCAAGTATGCCGTAGTCCTTGCGCACCGCGGCCAGTTGCTCGGCGCTACCAGTGCCGCCGATGAAGGCGGGGTTGAAGGCTGCCAGGTATTTTTTCATCCGCGCCGCGTCGTCTCGTTCCGGATCCACCGTGATGTAGACAATTTGAAGCTCACTGGCCAGTGCGCCCAGCCTCTTGCTCGCCTGCGCCAGCGTCGCCAGCGTGATCGGGCAGACCTCGGCGCAGGAGGTGAATCCGAACCCGAGCAGAACGACTTTGCCGCGGTATCGGCTCAGATTCAATTCCGCGCCATCCGAGCCGCGCAGCGCGAAATCCGGCGCCATGCGGGCAGGGGTGAATATTCCGGCTTTCAGCGCCGCATCAGCTTCGGCCCGGACGGACGCTGCGCCAACGAGCAGCGCTGCGAATAGGAAAATCTCACGTTTCACCAGTCTGGCCCCCAGTCAAAGCGCGATCGTCGCCGCGCTCGCCCGCCGCGCAAACGTCTCATTGACGTATGTCTCGTACGCGATCGGGCGCTTGATCGTGCCCGCCTCGATCGAGAGCTGCATCAGCTCATCGAACTCTGCGCGAATCATACGAAGATCGCCGTAGGTCACACGGTCGGTGGGATTGTCCATTACGAACTGGAGAATCTTCGGATCCTGATTGAAGAACTGGCGACCGGCAGCAATCGCGACCGCTTTGTCGCGGTTGGCCTGCTGCGTATCTAGCCACACCCCAGCGCCGAGCACGTGATCCACCAGGTCCTGGATCAACGCGGGGTTCTCCGCGATCAGCTCCTCGCGCACGGTGAGTACGCAGCAAATATAGTTGCGCCACTCATCACGTGTCATCCGTAGCGGGCGTGCATAGCCAGCGTGTTGCGCGGCAGCGCCGAACGGCTCGCCGGTGCAATAGGCATCCACCGCATTGGCGTAAAGCGCTGCAGGCATGTCCGGCGGCGCCATCTCCATGATCTCGATGTCCGCTGGCGTCATGCCTTCGCGCGCGAGCATCTTGCGCAGAAACAGGAAATCGACGGCGAAGCGGCTGGGAATGGCGATACGTTTGCCTGCGAGTTGCTTGAAATCCTGGTACGGCGAATCGCTGCGCACCATGATGACCGCGCCCGAACGATGGCCGAGCGAGACGATCTTCACCGGTAT
The DNA here is from genome assembly GCA_034440555.1 of Pseudomonadota bacterium. Taxonomy (GTDB): domain Bacteria; phylum Pseudomonadota; class Gammaproteobacteria; order Xanthomonadales; family Ahniellaceae; genus 0-14-3-00-62-12. The sequence continues at coordinate 2,261 of JAWXCG010000150.1, read as the reverse complement.
CTTCTTGTCTGCCAGATCCATCACCAGCGGCGCAAGCATGTAGGCCGCCTGGATGCGGCCGGTCATCAGCGATTCCTTGATCTCGGGCCAGCCGCTGAACTTGCTGTACGCATAATGGAAGCGGGGTTGTCCTGCCGTCGCCGCAACGTTGGCTGCTTCGCGCGCCATGCAAGCCACGGGCAGCGTTAGATTGCAGGTGACCGGCAGGCCGCCAACTTGCAGGGGTTTGTCCTGCTGACCCGCACATGACAGCAAACTCCATGGCAGCGTAGCCGCCACCGCGCCCTTCAGAACATGCCTGCGTGAAAGCGTATTTGCAGTCACAAATCGTGTCTCATCTTCATCGCCTCGGCATCAGCACCATACTAGCTGAAGGCGGCACCCTAGCGGGCAGGTGGTTTTGGAAAGAGACGCCCTTGGTCGCCCCACCCGCAGGAACGGACCAGGCTGCGACAAACACTCGGCGACGTCAATTCGCGCCCTTGTGCGCTCCTAACTCGTCGCAGCTTTCGACGCACCGCATCGAAACTCAGTGGACCTGGACGCTGACCGCCGCTCGACGCTTTATCAGTACGCGCACCATCCAGAAAAGCAGGAACACGAGTACCAGCAGGACTGGAACCGCCAGCAAGCCCGATTTACGAATCGGCTCGGGAAAAAACTTGGCTTGACCGAGAAAAAACGATGCCGTCGCGATCCACATTGCGAAGCTCATGCGCCATAGATGCCTGGCGAGCCGATGCGCGCCCTGAATGCTTCCGGCCCACAACAGGCGCGCATCGAGTAGACCGCCGAGTAGCCCCACCACGGCAAACATGAAAAGCGGCTGCGGCGGGATCCCCTGCATTGTTCCCGCAGCACTGTTCAAGGCTTCGAAACCCAAAGTCAAGGCGTGTGCGCCACCGGCCAGTGCAAGCAGCATGAAGCCCGTCATGAGTCGGCGCGCTTTCTCGGCAGGACGCCGGACCGTGAGCATGCCGGTGCTGACCAGATAAAAGGTTAACGAGCCGGCAATCAAGTTCACGCGGTCGGGTCGCAATACACCCGCCATCAGGACCGCAATGGAGGCCATTGCCAGCATGGCGATGACGAACACTCTGCCGCTTCTGCGGTGCAGTTTGCCGCCCTTGGTGGCGGTCATTGCCACCGCGCCCGAAATCAGTGCCAGCACTCCGGCGAGGATGTGTAGCGCGATCATGGTTGTGTGCTCCTGGGGTTTCTTAAGGGGAGAATGAAATCAGCGCTGATGGCGTTCGTCATGCAGCGTTGCGCCGTTCGTGGCGAAGAGCGCAATAAACCCGGAAACCAGTCCGAAGGTGCCGTCAACAATGTGTATCAGCAGGTTCGTGCTCATGAGTTCATTTTCCTGGCAGCCGCAGCGTGCAGTGCTGTGCGGTTGGGTGATGCCGCGCGTTTGGGAAGCCGACGGCCAGGCGACTGTGTCCGAGCAGAATTGAGCTGACCAGCGAATTGCGATGAGCGACGATCCGTTGTGGTCCAGCCACGGTGGGGGCCGACGGGCGAACAATGAGTAGAGCGGGCTTAGGGCTCGCCGGAGACGCGTGCTGGCGTTGGGGTGGCAAGCAACCGGATTGCGCCACAAATACGCAGCGGAAAAACACGCAGTGCGCCAAATGCATTGCGCAGCCCATCGCTTCCCGGCGCGGCCCATGCGTGGGTTTCCGTGGTTCGTCCGAATCCGCTTTGGTTGTCGATAGATCCCTGGCAACACTGCAATCCGCCAGCGTCCGATTGGGTGAGACGCTGGCGCGGAGATTGCGCCCGGAAATGCGCATGACAAACAACCCGAGCAGGAACCGATGACGCAGCCTTTCAGTGAGACCGCCGTATCCGCAGCCGACTGCTTCGTTGACGAGTCAGCTGCCGGCCGAGCGCTTACCTCTGTCGTTGCGATACAAAGCGCGTCGACCAAGTGGTCGGGCAGGGTGTTGAACTCGGCTGCGACGTCGTGGTTCGTGGTGGCCGTAGTCGGCCAATTGATGTTTGTGGTTTATCTGCTCGGCTTTTATGGGCGAGCCGCAGTCAAGGGCCAGTTCGAGACTTGGAACCAGGTACTCCCGCACGGATACGTCGCAGGTGACACACTGGGCAACCTGGTTGTGTTCGTACACTTGGCATTCGCGGCTGTGGTCATGCTCGGTGGCGCGCTGCAATTGATTCCCGCGGTGCGTCGACGCGCGCCGACCTTTCACCGTTGGAATGGTCGGGTGTACTTATCGTCTGCACTGGTGATGAGCATT
>JAWXCG010000149.1:0-6761 GCA_034440555.1 Pseudomonadota bacterium | reverse complement strand
GTTAACAGGTGGCCGCCGCCGACGGCCACAGCGCGGGCGCGCAGCCAGCGCGCGCCGAGCCGGCCGAGCGCTGGCACGCGCGCCGCAAACGGCAGTTGCCGGCGCCGCCTAATAGTCGTACCCTTCCTGCCAGCCCTCATGTTCAGCGATGGGATCCATGATGTCGTCGTAGCAGCCTGAGTAGTTCTGCTGATTTCCGGTATCGTCATGTTCCCATCCCTCGCCCAGGCCTGGAAACGATCGCCGTCGACCCCGGGCATCACAAGCTGCTGGCCCAGACCGACAAGGTGACGGTGATGCGGGCGATCTGGGGTCCAGGCGAATCGTCGCCGGGATTCTTCTACACGTTCGGCGCCACGATCGTGACGTTTACTGCCACCCACTTCTGACTGACGAAAAGATAGTACACGTGCAGGCGCGCGCGAATTAAAGGAGTCCCCCTACATCAAACAATCATTCTTTCCATATCATCACCCAAATTCAAAAGCCTGTTAGGGAAATATTGAACAAGGAGGCTCGCCCCTCGTAATGCCCTCAAAGTTTGGTTACGTCGATGGCGCAAGAGTGCTTTGTCAGCGTTTCCTTAGCATCAAGCGCGCTGTATACAACCACTGAAAAATGGAGGAGAGCATGAATAACGACAACGGAAACAATCCGAACAAGCCCAGCAATCCAATCAATCCAACCAATCGTCGTAAGATCCTGAAGACCGGCGCCGCGGCAACAGCTCTGCTGGGTTTCCCGTTTATTAATACCAAGTTCGCGTCTGCCGATGCGGGACGGCCACTGAAGATCGGTTATGTGATTCCCAAGACTGGCCCCCTTGGGAATTTCGCGGAAAGTGATCGCTTCGTGCTCGGAGAACTCGCCGCGGTCTTCAAGAAAGGCTTGATGATCGGGAACAAGTTGCATCCCGTGCAGATTATCGAGAAGGACAGTCAATCCACGTCTAATCGGGCGGGCGAAGTAGCCTCCGACCTGATCCTGAAAGACAAGGTCGATTTGATGCTGGCGGGTGCGGCGCCCGAAACGGTCAATCCCGTCGCAGATCAGTGTGAGCTGAACGAAATGCCGTGTGTCACCACAATATGTCCGTGGCAGCCCTGGTTTTTTACCCGTGGCGGCGATCCGGCGACGGGCTTCAACTGGACCTACCACTATTTTTGGGGATTGGAGGACATCATCGCGGTGTTCACCAACATGTGGGACAGCTTGCCGACCAACAAACAGGTCGGCGCATTGTTTCCCAACGACGGCGATGGCAATGCGTGGGGTGACCCCGAGCGAGGCTTTCCCAAACCGCTCAAGGCAAAGGGCTACACGTTGCACGACCCGGGTCGTTATCAGAATCTGCAGCAGGACTTCAGCGCACAGATTGCCGCCTTCAAAAAAGCAAATTGCGAGGTGGTCACCGGTGTGATGATCCCGCCTGATTTCAAGACATTCTGGACACAGGCGGCGCAACAAGGCTTCAAGCCCAAGGCCGTTTCCGTTGGCAAGGCACTGGGGCTACCCCTTAACCTGGAGGCCATCGGCGACATCGCCGACGGACTGTCCACCGAAGTCTTTTGGAGTCCCGCATTTCCCTTCAAGTCTGCGCTGACAGGTCTGACCTGCAAGGAGCTGGGCGCTAACTACGAGAAGAGCACGGGCCGGCAATGGACCCAGATGTTGGGTTTCACCTATTCGTTGTTCGAAATCGGCATCGACGTATTGAAGCGCAGCAAGAACATCGATGATAAGGCTGCCATTCGCGATGCCATCGTTTCGACGAATCTCAACACAATGGTCGGACCCATTTCGTGGGATAAGGGACCGGTGCGCAATGTCGCCAAGGTGCCGTTGGTCGGTGGCCAGTGGGTCAAGGGCAAGTCACGCAAGTTCGAACTCGTGGTCGTCAACAACAAGACCGCGCCGCAGATTCCTGTGGGCGCGGAAATGAAGTTGATCGGCTCTTAGCAAGATCTGTCCGCACAATCGAGGTCACCCGCCATGCTCTTTCCTGCTTGGCGGGTTCCACTATAAGAATTGGCTATGTCGAGCGCTGTCGTGCTGAATGTGGAGAACGCCTCCAAGAGCTATGGTGCCTTGAAGGTGATCGACGCGCTTTCTCTCACCGTGCAAGAAGGGGAAACTCTGGGAATTCTCGGACCCAACGGCGCCGGCAAGACCACGCTTTTCAATCTCATCAGCGGGGATGTCACACCGGATAGTGGGCGCGTCGTGTTTGGCGATCGCGATATCACGCGCCTGCCGCCGCATGAGCGATGTCGTCAAGGCGTCGGGCGCTCTTACCAGATTCCGCACCCCTTCGTGCGCATGACGGTGTTCGAGAATTTGCTCGTGGGTGCCACATTCGGCGGTGGTATGCGAGATAGCACGGCCTACGACATCTGCGCCGAAGTGCTGTCGCGCACTGGACTGGAAATGAAGGCCAACATGTTGGCAGGGTCGCTCACGCTGCTGGATCGCAAGCGTCTGGAACTCGCACGCGCCCTCGCGACGCGCCCGAAGTTGCTGCTTCTCGACGAAATTGCCGGCGGACTGACGGAGCACGAAGCGGGTGAACTGGTCGAAGAAATTCAGCGCATCAAGGCCTCGGGAATGACTATCGTGTGGATCGAGCATGTGGTGCATGCCCTGCTGGCCGTGGCCGATCGGCTGTATGTCATCAACTTCGGGCAGAAGCTGGCGGAAGGCGCACCGCGTGAAGTGATGAACGATGCGGAAGTGAGGCGGGTATATATGGGAATCGAAGTATGACCGTCGGGAAATAGGGTGCCCATGTTATTGCAGACCCGACAGCTCAGTGCCTTCTACGGCGATTTCCAAGCGCTCTTCGGAATCGATTTTCAGCTCGAGGCCGGTGAGATCGTGGCGATCATCGGCGCAAATGGCGCAGGAAAGTCGACCTTTCTCAAGACGCTTATGGGATTGCTGGCTGCGCCGCACGAAGCGGTGCGCTTCGACGGGCGCGCCATTGGCGGTCTTGCCACGGGCAGGATCGTCGAACGCGGCATCGTGCTGGTGCCTGAGGGCCGTCGGTTGTTCCCGAGCCTCAGCGTCGAGGAGAATCTTCGCATGGGCGCTTACGGCGGACGACCGGGGCGTTGGAATCTGCAGGAGGTTTACGCGCTGTTTCCGATCCTGCGGGAAAAGCGACTGGCACCCAGCACATCACTATCCGGTGGCCAGCAGCAGATGGTGGCCGTTGCACGCGCGCTCATGTCCAATCCGAAATTGCTATTGTGCGATGAGACATCCCTGGGTCTTGCACCGATCGTGGTGAAGGATATCTACGCAGCGCTGGCCAGGGTGACGGGCGAAGGCTTGAGTGCGATCATCGTCGAGCAGGACGTGGGACTGGCGCAGCGCGCCTCCAGCCGACTTTACTGCTTCCAGGAAGGACGGGTGTCCCTTACGGGTCGATCCGATGAACTGTCTCGCGAGCAGATATCGCATGCCTACTTCGGAATCTGAAGCGTGCTGAACTGGCTCGACACACTTGTTCAAGGCATCTTGCTGGGTGGCCTGTATGCGCTGTTCGCCATTGGGCAATCGCTCATCCTGGGCGTGATGCGCCTGACCAATGTGGCTCACGGTGATTTCATAATACTCGGCGCATTCGGTGGCTTTGCCCTGATCAGTGGCGTGCCGGGTACTGCCTTGACGGGGTTCGGGTTGAATCCGGTGTTGACGTTGCTGCTGATGCTGCCACTGGCCGCTGGCGTGGGGTACGCGTTGCAGCGCGGGGTGTTGAACGGCGCGCTCGGCGCCGACCCTATGCCGACGCTGGTGGTGACATTCGGTCTATCCATCATCATTCAGAACCTGCTGCTCGAAGTGTTCTCGGCCGATACGCGTTCCATCAGTGCCTTGGGCATCGAAACCCAGAGCCTGCCTCTGGGCGAAAGCATTCACATCGGCGTGTTGCCGCTCATTATTTTTCTGCTCGCCCTGGTTGCAACGTTCATGATGGAATGGGTGTTTCGCCATACGAATCTGGGGCGCGCATTTCGCGCCACGTCTGACGACATCGATGCAGCGCAACTCATGGGCGTGGACCATCGCCACATCTACGCACTGGCCACGGCCATTGCCTTCGTGCTGATCGCCGTAGCGGGAATGCTGCAGGGCTTGCGCACCACCTTCGCGCCGTCCGACGGCCCCGGCTTGCTGCTCTACGCTTTCGAGGCCGTGATCATCGGCGGGCTTGGATCTTTCTGGGGCACCTTCGCCGGTGGAATATTGCTCGGGGTGTCTCAGAGCGTGGGATTTCGCATCGATCCGGGGTGGGGAATTCTGATAGGCCATATGGTGTTTCTGACCATGCTGATGGTTCGACCGAGCGGGTTGTTTCCGAAGACACGATGATGCAAGACAGTATGGATACGCCGCATGTCTTGCCCACGCTCCGAGGGGGGGCTCCGGGCATAGGGGAAGAAGAACCCAGGCAGCGGCGATGCCCATGCTGACATACACAGTCCAGCGCGCAACGCGTGCCAGTCGCATCGCCGCGGTCCTGGGGGCCATTCTCCTCGCCGTCGCTGTCACTTTGCCGTGGTGGGGTGGCACCGTCGCCATGCGCAGCGTGGTCGAGATCAGTTGCTACCTGGTCTTCGCCAGCATGTGGAATCTGCTTGCCGGCTACGGCGGCATGGTGTCCATCGGTCAACAGGGTTTTCTGGGGTTGGGCGGGTACTTCCTGTTTGTCTTTGCCCAAACGATGGGTATCAATCCTTTCGTGTCAGTTGCGCTGGCCGCGGGTGTTGCGGCATTGATCGCCGTACCCACGTCTCAATTCGTATTTCGTCTGCAAGGCGGGTATTTCGCGGTGGGCACCTGGGTGATGTCCGAGGTCTTTCGTTTGACCTTCGCAAACGTGTCTTCCCTTGGCGGAGGTTCGGGCACGAGCTTGACTGTCATGGTGGGCATTCCCAAGGCAACGCGTGAAATGATCACCTACTGGATGTCCCTGGGAAGTGTCGTTTTTGCCGTTGGCCTGGTATATGGCCTGCTGCGATCGCGCTTCGGTCTGGCGCTGACCGCCATTCGTGACAGCGAGCGCGCAGCCGCAACGCAGGGCATCGACGTGAAAGCGACCAAGCTCATTGTCTATGTGTTGGCCAGCTTCGGTGCTGGTTTGGCCGGTGCGCTGTACTACCTGAGCAATCTGCGCATTTCGCCGGATGTCGCCTTCAGCGTAAACTGGACAGCGTTCTCCATTTTCATCGTCCTGATCGGCGGGATCGGCACTATCGAAGGCCCGATCCTGGGGGCGTTGCTATTCTGGCTGCTGAACAATTATCTGTCGGACTATGGCAGTTGGTACCTGATCGGATTGGGCCTGATGGCCATTGTCGTGATCACCCGATGGCCGCAGGGTATCTGGGGATCGCTCAGCGCTAAATTCGGCTGGCAACTGTTTCCTGTGCAACGCAGGTTTCTGCTATCCCATCGCACCGACTCACGCGATTCACCCAGTTCACCCGATTCACCCGATTCACCCAATTCACCCAGTTCACCCGATTCACCCGATGCATTCGGTTCAACCCATCCCCAACTTCGCAACATCGAGAGAATGCCATGACAGACGCAGACTGTTTCGTATGCAGTCCGCCGCAACCGGCCGATGCCGCCCAATGGGCGGTGCGCTTCGAGGCAATGCCAAGGCGTGAAGGAAAGGGCCTCGCCAAAGGCATCCCGCTCAAGGGTATCGAAGGGCTGCGGCGGGATGGTAATGACGGCGACTGGCACGAAGGGTGCCGACGTCTCGTCCCAGAGGATGCGTGGATCCTCAATCGGCATCGTTTCGGGATCCGTCCGCTGTTGCACAAGAAACTCGAACTGTGCGCCGGTCGTATCCGTCCGCGAATCCCCGTACTTGCGTAGCGAGCGATAGCTGGTCAGCGTCGGCGCTTTCTCCGAGGAGGGAGCGTCACGATGAACACGTCCGATCACAACGCCGGCCAGTCGGCCCGCGCTCGCTGGAGCAAGCACCTGGCACGCTGGGAGCGCTCGGGGCAGACGCAGCGCGCCTACTGCGAGGCCAATGGCTTGTCGTTGAGCAGTCTGCGAGGGTGGCGTCACCGACTCGCGCGTGAGAGGCTGTGGGCGCCGGTGCGAACGTGGTGGTTTTTGGCCGGTTTCAAAATGCAGGCGGGTTTGCGGCAGCACTGGCGTGATGGTGGCGCCGACGAAGCAGACGCCGGCCAGGCTTCAGAGCTCGGTGTGAGCCTGCGCGCGGTAGCTCTTGCCCTCGATCAGAACGGTCTCGACGTGGTGGAGCAGACGGTCGAGCAGGGCTGAGGTCAGGGTGGCGTCGTTGTTGAAGATGCCGGCCCATTGCTTGTAGATGCGGTTGGTAGTCAACAGCGTGGCGCCGCGCTCGTAGCGGTGGCTGATGATCTGGAACAGGCAATCGGCGCCGAACTTGTCGATCGGCAGGTAGCCCAGTTCGTCGATGCACAGGAGCTCGGGCTTGACGTAGGCTGCCAGTGCCCGCTTGAGGCCGCCGGTGGCGTTCGCGGCGGCGAGCGTGTTGATGATGTCGATGGCGCCGGTGAACAGCACCGAGTGTCCGCGCAGGCAGGCTGCGTAGCCCAGGGCCGTCATGAGATGACTCTTGCCCAAGGCCGACGCCGGAGATGAAGACCACGTTGGAAGAATAGGAATTTCAACGCCACATTCTGAAGCATCCAGTCCATTTTCGTTGAATTTTGCGCCGAGAGTTCCTGATTGCCCCTGCAAGACCCGCTCCG
>JAWXCG010000148.1:0-5643 GCA_034440555.1 Pseudomonadota bacterium | reverse complement strand
GCGGTGGCGTTCAGACCGGCGCCTCGGTCGCGGGCAGCGTTGCCACCACGGCCACCGCAGCCGCAGCAGGCAATGACGCACAGGGATCAGATTCGGGTACCGCTGACAGCGGGCCGGGGCCGATGGGTTACTTCATCGATACGCTTTTCCGAAAAGACTACAGTGCCCAGACGAGCTCTCTGGATGTCGTTGCAGACGTCACGGCCAGCGCTGCGATCGCAGAGCCGTCCAGCACTGCGTCGCCATCTGAAGTGACCCGCATATTTGTGAAGTCGCTCAGCATCGGCACGCTGCCGGCCGATGATGTTCGTTACCTTGGTCAGGTAATCGCAAGGCGCACGGGCATCAGCCAGCAGGACGCTGAGCGGCGTGTCAGCGATACGTTCGCCCGTGTTCGGACCGAACTAGGTAATGCGGAAGCGTCCGCGAAAGAAGCTGCGGACAAGGCGCGCAAAGCATCCGCATATACCGCGCTGTGGTTGTTCATATCGTTGCTGATCGGTGCTTTCGTCGCCAGCCTTTCGGCCACTTTCGGTGGACGGCAGCGCGACGCCTAAACTTTCACCCCACACCGGAGACAAACCATGCGCTCTATACTTTTGTTTTTTCTCGGCATTCCGATTCCAATCATCATTCTGATTGCACTGTTCGTGAACTGACCGAACTCTCGCGGGCAGCTGTTCGTTACAGTCCGCTGCCCCCGAGTGAGGCCCAGCCCGCGGTCAAAGGTTGGTGCACGTTCGGATCACATCGATGACTGCGTACCGAAAACGCGTTGCCGCTACGCAGCACAACGCCTTCTAGCTGAATTTTGCTTCCACGTAGATGGACCGGGAACAAGTAGCCGACCTGTCTTAAAAACAGGCTCTGGCGACCGCCCGAGCGGATCGCGGGCCGCATCGATTCAGCAGCGCGCGATTCAGCAGCGAAAGATGTGGAAACCGACGAGGCGGCGACAAGCGATGCGGCAACCGACGTAGTCACCCGCAACTCGTAGGGTTGCGGCAGTATTCCTCACGCGGGAGTTACGGATGAAGATTGAAGCCCAGGACAACGCCGAGTTCACCCGGATCGGCACACTGATCGAGCACTTCTCTGTGGCCATGCTAACCAGCATCGATGGCGACGGTGCGCTGATCAGTCGGCCGATGTCGCCGTTGAAAATGGACGCCAACTGTGCGGTGTGGTTATTTACCGATGTCCGTTCGGCAAAAGTCGAACAGCTGCGCGTGATCAATCTGACTTTCAGCGACCCGCAGCGCGCCATCTACGTTTCGCTATCAGGTCATGGCGAGATCTACGCAGAGCACGGCGACGCGAGGAATTTGTGGACATCGTTTGCCGAGTCCTGGTTTCCAGACGGTCCCGATTCCTCCAGCCTGGCGCTGCTTAAACTCGTTCCAGACGCGGCCGATTATTGGGACGCGACACATAGAAAGATGGTTCGAGTGCTTGGTATGGCGTCTTGTGTGGTGTCGGCCGAGCCGATCGCCATGACAACCACGGCAGTCGCTCAGAGCTGACCCGGACCAACCCTTCGCTGCGTGCAGCCGTCGCACAACAGGAGAGAACGCCGTGAACGTGTTGGTTTCCAATCTGACCGCTGCTGCGCACAGTACAAGCGCTGCGCTTGCGTCATCATTACGACACCCTGGCAGGTTGCTGCTGATGAGCTGGGCACTGTGCTCCGTCGGCGCTTGTGGCGAGATGGCCACGCTGCCGGTTGCGGCCGGCACGGGAGCTCAGCCCGACTTGCCGCCACCGCGCAAAACCCTTCTGCCCACGTTGAATATCGCGCCGGCCATTGGCTGGCCGGCCGGCGCAGCGCCGGTTGCAGCGCCGGGCACACAGGTGACGGCATTCGCCACTGGCCTTGACCATCCGCGCTGGCTGCACGTGCTGCCCAATGGCGATGTCTTGGTAGCCGAATCCAATGCCCCACCCAAACCCGAGGATGGCAAGGGCATCAAAGGCTGGGTGATGGGCCGGGCGATGAAAAAGGCGGGCGCTGGCGTACCCAGCGCGAACCGCATCACACTGTTGCGCGATAGTGACGCTGATGGTGTAGCCGACCTGCGCACCGTGTTGCTGCAAGGTCTGCACTCACCCTTTGGCATGGCGCTGGTAGGCGATCAGTTGTACGTGGCCAACTCGGATGCGGTGGTGCGCTTTCCTTACGTCACCGGCGCAACGGAAATCACCGCGGCAGGAATTCAACTGCTGCCACTTCCGGCAGGGCTGATCAACCATCACTGGACGAAAAATCTCATCGCCAGTGCGGACGGTAACAAGCTATACGTGACGGTGGGTTCAAACAGCAACGTGGGCGAGCGTGGCATGGAAGCCGAGGCCGGCCGGGCTGCGATCTGGGAAGTGGATATCAGCAGCGGTGCCCACCGGGTGTTTGCGTCCGGCCTGCGCAATCCCAATGGGATGGCGTGGGAGCCCACGAGTGGCGCCCTGTGGACGGCGGTCAATGAGCGCGATGAGATCGGCAGTGACTTGGTCCCGGACTACATGACCTCGGTGCGCGATGGTGGCTTCTATGGTTGGCCTTACAGCTACTACGGCCAACACGTTGACCAGCGCGTCAAACCGCCGCGGCCCGATCTGGTGGCAAAGGCGATTGCACCCGACTATGCCCTCGGTCCGCACACCGGCTCGCTCGGCTTGACCGCTTCCAAGGGCACCACGCTGCCCGAGCCGTTCGCCAATGGCATGTTTATCGGACAGCACGGCTCCTGGAATCGCCAACCGCATAGTGGTTACAAAGTAATTTTTGTGGCCTTTCAGAACGGACAGCCGGTCGGCGTGCCCATTGATGTATTGACCGGGTTTCTCAGCGATGATGGCCAGGCCTTTGGGCGCCCAGTCGGTGTAGTGATCGACAAACGAGGTGCACTCCTGGTCGCCGACGATGTCGGCAACGTGGTCTGGCGCGTAAGCGCATCTCAATGAGCTGAACCGCGCTTACCATTATGGCCGGAGCGGGTCGTCGCGTTTGCAAACGGCCGGCTGCGCCTGAGTCGTGAGCGCAGAGTTGGCCGGGCAAATCAGATGTGCCGAATGCACGTACCCAGCGCGCCACGATCAATGCTCAACACTCTGTGCAACATCAGCCGCGCCCGAAAATGACTCGCGCAAACTGCACCTCTCGGACAATCGTTGATATTGGGAATACGCGTACAAGTTCCGGACAGCAATCAATCATGTCGCCTGCTCGTCCGCGGCAGGGGCTTCCATTGCACTCGCCAGAGCGAAGGCCTCATCCAGCGTGTCCATCAGTTGGTTGACCATGATCGGTTTGGTCAGGTAGCGGAAGAAACCCGCTTCCAGACCTTTCTCGATATCTCTGGGAATCGCATTGGCACTGAGCGCAACCACCGGTATGTGCGCCGTGGCTGGGTCAGTGGCAAGGATCTTGAGCACAGTGATACCGCTGATGTCGGGCAGGTTGATATCCATCAGGATGACATCCGGCTGGGCGACCAGCGCGATATCGATGCCAGCTCTGCCGTCCCGAGCACTCAGCAGCCGGATATCTGACCGTCGCGCGATAAGATCCTCAACCAGCATCAGATTGGCCGGGTTGTCCTCAACATAGAGCAAAGTTTGCACTTGCACGCCATCACTCACCAGCCTGCGCGCCAAAGTCGAAATCTCATCTGAGCCGATACCGAAATGTTGTTCGCCGGTAAGTTTCAACTCGATCCAGAACACGCTGCCCCGGCCCACCGTACTCTCCACGCCAATGACGCCGCCCATCAATTCGATCAACCGTTTACAAACCACCAGGCCGATTCCCGTGCCCTCTTCGGCGGTCGACTCCTGGCCGAGGCGATTGAACGGCTGAAACAACCGTTCCAACTGCTCGGGCGACAAACCCTCACCGGTGTCTTCGACACAAATCCGGATCCGTCCCGGCTCCTTCTCGACAAAGCTGACCCCTACCGTACCGTTTGCCTTGTTATATTTGATCGCGTTGGAAAGCAGGTTGATCAAGGATTGCTTCAGGCGAATCCGATCCGCTTGAATGAATACTTCTTTGTCAAACGTCGGAAAGCTGATCCGGACACCACGTTTCTCGGCCAGCGTTTCAGTGATCGCTTCGCATTCGTGCATGACTGTGGTCAGTGACACCGGCTCGAGCGAAAGCGACAGTTTTCCAGACTCTATCAGTGCCAGATCAAGAATCTCGTTGATCAGATCCAGCAGATACCAACCCGCCCTGAGAATCTGATCAATGCCTCGCTTTTGGGTTGGCGTTAGCTGCGGCGTTCCTGATTCTATTAGTTGAGCAAACCCAAGGATCGCACTGAGCGGAGTACGCAGCTCATGACTCATGCTGGAAAGAAATTCCGACTTCGCAAGGTTGGCTTTCTCCGCCACGGACTTGGCAGTCTCCAATGCCAGATTCGTATTCTGCAGCGCCTGATCCATCAGTTTACGTTCGGTGATGTCGCGGGCGGCGGCAAACACCCCTTGCAGTGCCCTGTTGCGATCGTAAAAAGTGGTCGCGTTGTAGGACACCACAGTCTCCCTGCCATCGCGGGCGCGCGCGGTCAGCTCATAGTTGGTGAGCTTGTTTTCATTCATCACCTGTTTGATGCCAGCCTCCGCGCGCTCCGCGTCGGTGAAATAATTCTTGAACGGTGCGCCGATCAGCTCGTCGCGTGTACATCCGGTAAGCGTCTCCATCTGCCTATTGACATCGGTGATGATCCCAAACTGATCCGTGGTCATCAGCGCATCGATATTCGATTCAACCAGGGAACGCGTATAGAACTGCTGGTCGCGCAGACGCTGATCAAGCTTCTGCCGCTCTGCTTCAACGTGCTTGCGCGCAGTATTGTCGGTGCCGATCAGTAGATAACCGATGATGGCGTTTTGCGGATCGCGTAGCGCGGTGACCGACACCGCGGCCGGCAAACGACTGCCGTCTTTGCGCACATAGGTCAGTTCGTAGATGTCCTCGATGCCACGCGATGCCTTGAACGCCAAAGCCTCGAAGCCAGGCAAGATCGGCGTTGAAAACTCGACGCTCAAGGCCTTGGCGCGCGCGATCACTTCCTGCGGATCGGAGATCTCCGCCGGCGTAATGCGGTTCATCACTTCGTCGGCTGCGTAGCCCAACATGCGCTCGGCGCCTACATTGAAGATCTGGATGACACCGCTGGCGTCGGTAGCAATGCTGGAGAAGTTGGCGCTGTTGAAAATCGCCCGTTGTAAGGCGCCTGCCCGGAACAGCGCTTCCTCAGACAGCTTTCGCGTCGTAATGTCGCGCAGGATTCCGGTAAAAAACCGTTCACCGCCCAGAAACATCTCGCTGACCACGATCTCCATCGAAAAATTGCTGCCATCCTTGCGCCGACCGGTGACCTCCCGCCCCTGACCGATCGAACGCTCCTGGTCGCTCGCGCTGTAGTAATCGATGGAGCCGTTGCCCGGGTCCCGATCGAGCTCCGGAATCAGATGACCGAAACTCTTTCCGATAACTTCTCCGCTGACATAGCCAAACATTCGCGCTGCAGCGGGATTGGCCTTCTCGATGATTCCGCCGCTGGCGCGTAAAGTGATGATGCCATCTGCCACGGAATTGAGTACCGACTGGAGCAACGCGGCACTATCGCGTAAAGCTTGTTG
>JAWXCG010000147.1:0-4292 GCA_034440555.1 Pseudomonadota bacterium | reverse complement strand
GTTAGGCAGGAGTACGTGGCTCAACAGGCGAAGCGTACTGCAAGATGCAGTGCTGATGAGCAGCTCTTCCAGGGCAAATGTGTTGCAACCTGCTTGGGCGATCGACTGACTGACGGAAAATGCGCGCCAGTTTGTAAAGCTGATGAGCTGCTCGAAGGTGGCATGTGCCGACCCAAGTGCAAGCTAGGCGAGCGCTGGAGCGGCCAGCTTTGCGAAAGCGCGTGCGAATCCGGGCAGCGATGGGATGGATCCACCTGCCAGTCGGTTTGCGGAAGCGGTGAGCGCTGGAGCGGATCGCGCTGCGAGTCGAGGTGTAACGAAGACCAACGTTGGGATGGCAGCGCCTGCGTCGATCGTTGCGACGCGGATGAGCGTTGGACGGGATCAAGGTGCGAATCTCGCTGCGAAGACGATGAGCGCTGGACAGGGTCCAACTGCCGCGCTCGTTGCGAAGACGATAAGGAGTGGAACGGAAGCCGTTGCGTGTCGCGCTGCGAAAGTGGAGAGACTTGGAACGGGTACCAATGCGAGCGGGATGGCTATCCGTCGGGTCATATTATCGTGCCATGTGGCTGTTATGGTTTTGCGAATCAAGGCGCGACACGCGCATCGCAAGTTTGCGCGTCTCGCGTCGAGGTGGTGGTCATGTGCCAGGCCTTCTGTTCCATGGGGGGTTACCAATGGGGCTTTGTCTGTCAGTGAAATCGCAGCGGATGCGGCTGCAGCGATGGCAGGCGAGCGAGCCGGTTAGCGGGCGTCTCAAGGAGGACTGCCGGATTCGTCGAGAAACACCGGATTGCCGTGATCTCAATTGAGCCGGGTCAATAGAAGTTCAGGCGACAACTAGTCTGACGTAGGGGGGATGACCACCGGAACTCCGGGAATCTGCCCACGTCCGCGTGTCCCAGCCTTCTGAAGGTCGTCGATTCGGCAGACGGCCGCAGGCAGGGTGATGGGCCGTCGGGCTCTTCGTCGATCACCGCGTCATTCGCTTTAAAGAAGTGGGCAACCAAGTCGGCGTTGCCGTGCGCTTCCTCGTGCAGCGTCTTGAGCCAGTCGACATCGCCCGCGCGGTTGCCGTTGAGCAGGGTGTTCTTGCCAGCAAAGGGCGGGTTACCGACGATCAAATCGGGCGCGCTGCTGCGCTGCCCCGGCTGGTGAATTGCTGAGCAGAGGTTGTCCCGGAGCCAGTCGATCAGCAATCGGGTGCGAGCGTCGGGAAGGCCGCGATGAAAGCGTCTCAGCGCACAGGACTCCAAGCTCGCGCTGCCGAATGCACTTCAAGCTGTCGTCGAGACAGCCTCCGTACTGTGGACCACCGCTTTGGCACAAGCGCGGGAAGCGGCTCGCGGGGAGATGGCGAACGCAAGGTCCGAACTTGCGAAGCAGCGCGCAGCGCCTTTGGGTAGCAGCTGAAACCACATCGCAGAGGGGCGAAGGCCTGGGCATTGCTGCCAGCTCAAATTGAACGGCGTCAACAGTTCAGAGATGGAATTCAACGAACAAGAACCAGCACAGGCGGAGTCCAGAAAGTGCGCATAATGTATATTATGTAAAGTAGGCCCGTCTCTACACCAACGATATCTCGACAATCGCCGACAGCTGGGATCACTGTTTTTGTGAGGTAAGGCCACCCAGGATAATGCCGTCTTTCGCGGAAATTGTTTTGAGCACGATCGAGTCGCCGAAAATACCTGCCGCTCGCGGTGGCGTGAGGCAGCTTCGCAGAGAACATGGCGTTGAGATCGACCACCACACCACCCGCGCAACGGCCATTTCCCGAGGTTCGAATCAGTTAAAGACCTCGGTCGAGACGACCCTCTGGGTCAGCACGTCGCCGCAGCTCGCCGCGAAGAAAATTGCGCTGAGCAGAAACGCTGCTCAGAGCAAAAAAGCAAGCATCGAAGACATGGGGGTCTTCTTTGTATTCCTGATGACATTGCGCGCAACGCTCACCGGAGTCGGCAATCGGCATCGCTATTGGTGCTATTCACACAAATACCCACGCAGCGGACAGAACTTGTGTGAAATGGGAGGGTCAATCCAGATGAGCCTGCAATGTGCTTTGACTGACATTGAGCCCACGCGCCCGCGGCCTACTTATCTGAAAGCCAGCGTCGACCCAATCGTTGCACGCGACTACCGAGCCGAATTCAAACTCTCGCCATTCATCTGCGGAATGTCGCGCGCAAAGTTTTTCCATTCGATTTCGTCGACGGTACCGTTTCCGTCGTTGTCCAGCGTTTTGATGCTCAGAGATTTCGCACCCGACTGCGCCAATTCTTCCAGCGAAACGCGGCTGTCTCGATTGATATCGACGCACGAGAACGTAATGCACTCTTTGCTCGTTTGTGGCATAGGTTCAGGCGCATCGATGCTGCCGCCATGTGCCGTCCCATCGGTTGGGTCGAATTCATTCGGATCGAGATCAGTTGGATCTAGAGAAGGGACTACCGGAACGGGCAATCTGGGTTTTCCCAAGTCAACGTTCTCGGAGTCCACCGGGTTAATGGGTTTCGGGGCTGCTGGATCTGGGCGCGCAGGTTTCTCTGGGTTCAGCGGCGCCGGCTGCAATGGATTGATTGGACGCGGCGTCGGTGTTGCCGGGTTTGCGGGTGTCGGTTGCACCGATTCACCTTGGGCATCTGCTGGCGAGTGCAGCGCAAATGCGAACAAACAGAACGCCAAAATGGTGGCCAGCAATTGACTAAATGACTTCACCTGCATTCTCCAATTTATGGCTGCGATTTTGCGACCTGTTGGAGAGTGTGATTGCGCCCGATCACCGCGTCAGTTCGGTGGCACACATGGCCACGAGGTGCGCGAAAGCAGCACGGTTTCACTGGTACACGCGGTTGCATTTGGAAACGCTGCTCAGCTCCGAATGGCTACCCATCCCGGGCTGACGTACCGATGAGCGGCAGCTGCTGCGGTTCGCGTTGCTCACCACATCCTATATCGGACCTAGGATGTGGTGAACGAAGTGAACCGCATCGATCGCAGCGTCAAGGAGATGCGAGGTTCGTTGGTCACCTCATCCTAGTTCGGCTGCGGCGATTGCTCGAAAAAGAAACGCAGCATCTCGGCCGTTGCATCTGGTCCGGATGCATCAGTGTACGAACCAGCGGCCTGACCACCGGACCATGTGTGCCCTGCCCCGTGCACCAGCCAGTGCTCGGCGAGCACTTTGCCCGCTTCGCCGACGTATGTGGAGCGAGTGTACGCCCGGTCGTGCGCGCCAAAACCATGCTGCACGTGCGTGGTGGCGTGCGGTTCCCCAACATCGTTCGCAGCTGTGTTGTGCAGCACCGATGCAATCAACTGCTCGCCATTGAGTGGATGCACGGTCTGGTCCCGGTCACCATGAAAAATAATCGCAGGAACAAACGCAGAGGGCTGAGAAGCCCGCACCGATGCCGCGCCAAAGCGACCAGCCCGCACCCCAGCGCCACCGCGCGACGTCCCGCTCTTCATTACCTTCATGGCCCCAGCAACGTCGCTCGCTGCGCCGCGAGGCAAGCCCGAGTGGACGCCCACTGCGGCATACATTTCCGGATAAGTGGTCGCAACAATCATTGCCATGGCACCACCTGCTGACATGCCGGCAACGTATATGCGGCGACTGTCGATGTTGTGCTGATCGATGATTGCTTCAGTGAGGCTGGCAATAAACGCCGGCTCCCCGCTGCCGCGCTGCTGATGGGTTTGCTTGTACCAACTCCAGCAAAGTGATGGATTGGCCCGCTGCGACTGCGCCGGATAAAGCACGTAAAAACCCTGCTCGCGCGCGCGCAGGTTCATCGCGGTTCCGGCGGCAAAGTCATCAGGGTTTTGCGTACAGCCGTGCAGCATCACCACCAGCGGCAGCTTTTGACCACCGCTATCAGGCGGCGTGTAAAGTTTGTAACGTAGAGTTTGCGATGAGCGACTGTGCGTGCCCTCGATAAACGCTTCAACGATCGGTGGTTTGGTGGGGTTGCGCGGCTCGGCGTCGAACGCGCTGATTCCATCCAGCAGAAACCGTCTTGGGACCGACGGCTCAAGTACTGCTGTGGCGACAATGGGTGCGGTGTCTGGTTTGGCCTCGCCTGCATCCCTGCTCCCGTTGATTGCGCGCTGGATCGCTGCAGTAGCTGCGTTGAGCTCGCCTGCTTTAGTAAGGATCAAGGCCTCAAGCATTTGATCGGGACGGATGTGGTTCATTGGGTTGTCCGGTAGCTTTCATTGTTGCAGCAGTTGTTACATGCGGCAGTTGATGATGCAGCATTTGATGGATGTCGGAGCTAAACGAT
>JAWXCG010000146.1:0-3569 GCA_034440555.1 Pseudomonadota bacterium | reverse complement strand
TGCCGTGTTGCACGCGACCGGAATTCGCGCCCTGCGCCGCAAGCCGGTGTTCACCACGCCCAACTATTTTCCCCCCGAAGGTTTTGTCGCGCAGGACGCCGACAACGACGAGGCGCAAACCGGTGCCGAACGCAGAGAGTCGATTGAGCCGCAGCACTGCTACGTCTGCAAACTGAAGTATTCGGTGATCCATCACTTCTACGACCAGCTATGTCCGACTTGTGCGGAGTTCAATTTCAACAAACGCCATGAATTGGCCGATTTGCGCGGCCGTGTCGCGCTGCTGACCGGCGGGCGAGTGAAGATTGGCTATCAGGCTGGCATCAAGTTGCTACGTGCCGGTGCCCATCTGATTGTGACCACGCGCTTTCCTCGCGACTCGGCAGCACGTTATGCCCAGGAATCGGATTTCGCGGAATGGGGACATCGCCTGGAAATATTCGGACTGGATCTGCGCCATACGCCAAGCGTCGAAGCGTTTTGCACGCAGTTGCTGGCGACGCATGATCGCCTGGATTTCATTATCAACAACGCCTGTCAGACGGTGCGCAGGCCGCCGGAATTTTATGCGCACATGATGGCGGGCGAAACCGCGGCGCTGCACGAAACACCGCAGCACATTCGTAGGCTGCTGGGTAGTTGCGAGGGGTTGCGCGGTTATCAGATGCTGGCGGAGTCGAGTGCCGATGTGCCCGGAAAACGCGCTGCTGCCATGCCGGGCGCGCTACCGTCGTCAGCTGAGCTTTCGCAGGCGCGGCTGCTGCCTGAGGAACTGCTGGTGCAATCGCACTTGTTCCCAGAAGGCCGGCTCGACCAGGACTTGCAGCAGATCGACTTGCGTGGGCGCAATTCCTGGCGCTTGCAGATGGCCGAGGTGCCGTCAGTGGAACTGCTCGAAGTGCAGCTGGTCAATGCCATCGCGCCATTCATCATCAATGCGCGACTCAAGCCGTTGATGCTGCGCACGCCCCAGCGCGATAAACACATCGTCAATGTTTCCGCTGTCGAAGGTCAGTTCTACCGCAACTTCAAGACCACTCGTCATCCGCATACGAACATGGCCAAAGCCGCCCTCAACATGATGACGCGGACATCAGCGACGGATTACCATCACGACGGCATTCACATGAACAGCGTCGACACCGGCTGGGTCACCGATGAAGATCCGGCCGAGATTGCCGCGCGAAAAACCATTGAAGAGCGCTTCCATCCGCCGCTCGACATCGTCGACGGCGCCGCGCGTATCGTCGATCCAATCATCAACGGCATCAACACGGGCGAGCATGTGTGGGGGCAGTTCTTGAAGGACTATAGGCCGACTGACTGGTAGGCGCGGGAATCAGCACGATTCGCGCTGTCGTTGCGGTCGACGCGCCTGGGGAACCTCTGAACAAGTCCACAGTCGCGATAGCCGCCTGAGTCAGGGGGCGAAAAACCGCAGGTTTTTGAGGGGTTGGCAAGCAATAAGCAGTGTGGCGAATACGAAGTGGGGACTTATTCAGACCTTCCCTAGGTCAGCAAACGGGGTGCCGCCCTACGGGTCGGCAACGAGACCGCTGTCATCACGCGCGCCGGGTCGCGTCGGTAGCGTCAAAACCAGCTCATCATTGACCGGCTTGTCGCCGAGCGGGACACGTTCCACTTTGCTGTCGCCCAGACGGCCCTCGCGCTTCATGCTCTGCAATTCCATTCTTGCCAGGGTGTTGCAGTCGCGGATCCAACGACGCACGCTGATCCCTTCATTGCCCATTTGTTCGCAGCGAAATTTCATTACATCGCCCTGAACAGTCTGTACCAGGCGCGCGTCGTTCAGCAGGTACACACGTGGCCCTTGCCCGGCTTGAGCCGCGGCCGAAATCAACATGACCAACACCACCACAATCCATCGATCAATGCTGTTCATTAAACTCCCTGGTTGCTGATTTGATGCCCCTGTTGCAATTGATCGCGCATTGACCGGTTTGGGAGCCCGCACACACGATCCGGTCATGACCTTCGCATAGATTGCACTGCGGAATCATTTCGCGGTGCACCAATTTTGCGCCACAGCTGTCAAGGATTGTGTATTTACTCCGCCCACCGGCAGGGTCGCCTATCGCGGCTGGTGACCTTTGCCGCTCAGTGCTGCAGGCGAAGTTCGAGGTCACCCAGCCGCGATAGGCGGCGCCTCCGCGCCATCCCCGATTGAACAGAAGACCTAGGGCTCCGCAGGTTAGTGACATGTTGGTCAGTGTTTACCTCGAAAAACGTGGCAAGCCCGTCGCAATGGCCGTAAAGCACTGCAATCAGGGCGAAGGTTTCATGCGTCGGCCATGTCCTCACTCAAGCGATCACGCTGTGAGCCGGCCCGCAAGAACGGCATCGTGTTTGCCGCACCGCATCGGTCACGTTTCATTTTGAACTTGATCCACGGCTGAACCTGGCTCATGCGGCGCCAAGGCCGCATTCGCGCAGCACACCGAAGCTGGAGTCATAGCCAATCGCCAGGAGCGGTGGCTAAGGCTGCAGTGCCCGGGCGTCGAGCCTTTCTCGACGCGAGGGATGCGCTAACCAAATGATGTGTTGGACAGCACAGTCGGCAACGTAGTGGAAACGCGTGTGCGCAGCGGGGTCAGGCACAGCTACTCATTCGTCACTCGAACCCGTCGGCCATCAGCAAGGTGGGCGCTACGCCAAACACGGTGATCCGAAACGCCGCGGTGACGGACAGACCATTTATTGCGGCGGCGTCGGCGATGTAGTAACGACCGTAGAGCGTTTGGCCGAGCAAACTTGGATCGTTGCCCAAATCCAGATGCAACGACGCGCTACCCGTGCCAGCGCCGCTGCCCGAGAGCGTCGTGATCAGATTGGCGAAATCGCCGGTCGGTATGCTGGGTTGAATGCCAGGGTCGCTGGAGTGCACGACCAGGGTCGCGGTCGCGCCGCCCAGCGCGCTGGCTATGCCGACGGTAAAATTGGCATTGCCAAGCAGCGGCGGTTCGATCGCAACGATAGTCGGGGCGATGCCATTGCTGCCCGCGGCTGCGCTTCCGACGATCGACGGTACATGGTTCGATTCGGTGTACAGCGCGGGACGATCAAACGGTGGTTGCTCAGCGGCGACGCGCGGATCGGTGAGCGGTCGACGCAGGAACGCAAGCAACGCGGTTTTTTGTTGCTGGGTGAGATTGCGCGGGCGCACACGCGGGTCTTTGTTGGGCGCGTTGAAGTCGCCGCCGCGATTGTAGAACTCCACAACCGCTTCAAGTGTAGTGAGCCTGCCGTTGTGCATATACGGCGCGCGCATCGAGACATTGCGCAGACTGGGCACGCGGAATGCGCCGCGGTCGACGTTGTTATTGGTCTGTGCGAAGCGGCCGAGGTCGTCGTTGACTGGGCGCACGCCGATATAGCGGAAGTTGTCGTCGGTGAAACGGTTGCCGGCGTGGCAACCGGCGCAGTCATTGGCGACGAACACTTGCTGGCCATCCAGTTCCAGTGGCGTCAGCACCTGCTGGCCGGCGAACTGTTGATCGATCGGTGTCTGCGTGGCGTTCAGTGTGCGCTCGTAGCTGGCCATGGCCAGC
>JAWXCG010000145.1:0-3794 GCA_034440555.1 Pseudomonadota bacterium | reverse complement strand
TCGAAGAACAATCACTGCGTGATGTGGTGCTGGCAGTGCCGTTGCCAGATGCGTTGTTTGCGAGTGGATTTGAGTGACAACTGACCCAAGGCTGTTGGCCGTTCGCCGCCCGTGCATGTCAATAGCATTGCTACCGCCGCGCGCCCTTCGGATGCACATGAATTTCACTTGAAAACAACGACCGAATTATTGCGCTGTTACCCGCTACCCGCGCAATGTGGACTGGTGCGTCAGTAGCGTGCGCTTTGTATCCTGGAGCCACGTGCGCTCGAAGCACATGACGCGGTTTGAATGATCCGAACTGCTTTCTGGCGTTTTGCGTTGATCTCCGATGCGCTTTCCCCGATGGACACCATGTAGGTGCTCTGCACCAGCATGAGTCGACCGCACGCGGCTTTGGCCACACTCACTGCGTGCATGGGTTTAGCGTTGGACACCGCGTAAAACACGTCGCAGCGAATGCGATGTGTTCGCCGATGAGGAGGATGCGATTGCCGTCCGGCAAATGGTCAAAGCGCGAGAGCAGCTGAAACCCGAACACACTGGACAAGATCAGCGCGACGACAAGCAGAAAAAATATCTTCACATTTCTCTCTTCGTTAGTTCAGCAAACTCACTTTTCGTCGCGAATGGGGCCGACATGCATCTGCCACGCCGCCGTAATCGATCGCCAGCCCGTTGTGGTCGACAGCCGTGGGCATGTGATCGGTCCAACAAATGGTCACGCCTCAATAGTCCGAAATACTATCCCGACCTCTGAGCTGCGTCTGCCAAGCACCCTGCCCCGTACAATGGTGGCCATTCTCAACGACGGCAGGAGACAGGCGTGACGGTTGCAACAGCCGGTCCAACGGCAACGGTATTCAACTAGTCGTACACGCGTCAGCGGCCAATGCGGGGTACCAAGGTGCCGCCCGGAATCAAGAAGATCGCAATCATAGACGGGGGGATCGCGGCGCATGCCAATGCGGTGAGCGATGCAGGGGCGATCCTGGAGGTTGATGGTTGCGGCACTGATGCCGCACTCGAACCCTGGAGATGAACATGAAACATCGGATCGTATTTGCGGCAATGCTCGCCGCGTCTGCCGTTGCTTCGGCCCAAACTGCCGAGACCGCAGTGCGCCGGGATCACCTGAAGGGCATGACCCAGGTCGCCGACGGCCTGTATGTCAGAAAATCCGCCGACCGCGAATCCTATTTTGCAACGAGCGCTGCTGGCCGCGCCGCGATCGCCGAAAAGATGCGCAAGGTCAATGCGGAGTTTGCCAGGCACTACGCCAAGGACGGCATTTCTCTGCAGGAGCAGGAGCTGTTGACGCGTTCGGAGCAGACTCAGCGGCGTCTGCGTCAGGCGGCTTCGCTGTCCAAGGACACGGTAACCGGCGGCTGCGGCAACGGGGCCTACCTGGTCGCAACCGCCTATGCCTCTTACGGCAACTCGGCCGGCGCCTCGGCTGTCAACGCAGTGGATTTCGGGCCGGCAACACCAACCACCAACGTTGCCTGGGCGCGTGCTGGCTGGGACCAAGACTATTCCGTAGAGATCGGTACAACTCAGGCAACGGCCAGCGTCTACAACTATTCGTCTTGCCTGTCCGAGGCAACCGGCGAGGTGTTCTGTCCGAGTGGGTACGCCGGTGGCACCGGAACCGCCTATGAAATCAGCGTCGATGCTTACGGCAACTGCCAGATCCCGTAAAACCATGTCGGCGACGGGCCGGTTCGGTCCGTCGTCATCGCTGGGCAGCGAAATTCCGGCTTCAATGGTATTCGAGCGTCCGCACAGCGCGGACCCTTGTCCGCTCCTGCTGTCCGCTTTGAGCGCCAAGTCGCGAATGATTCGACAAGGCAGCCCAATTGGCATGCCGTCGGAGAACGCCATGGCGCACTTTCGCAACCCGCGTCGCAAGATTCACCTACTGCTTGCGATCATCGCAACGCAGCTCGCGGCCGGGCCGCTGCAGGCGGCGAGTTTTGTCTGGCCCGATACCGTGGCGCCGTGCAACGCTAGCCTGCAGGCCTGCATCGATGCAGTGGCCTCACCATCTGTCATCTATATCGCCGCGGACAATGTCGTCAATACTGGCCCAGCCGGCCAGGACATTCAGCTGGAGCGCTCAGTGTCGCTGGTTGCGGCCAACGGCTTCAACCCTGTGTTTCCGGTTGGAATCGGTATTGTCTCAACACCGGCGATTGCAGTGGAGGTTGCCATCTCTGGCATCACCTTGCGCGATGCCGGAATCACCTTGCGGCCCAGTGCCGGTGGTTCGTTCTATGTTGAACACATGCAGCTGATCGACAACATCGGCGGCAGCGGCATAGACTTCCAAGCGCTGGGTACTGCCCCTGTGTACTTGCGTGTGCATGACAACGAATACCTGCGTCGTGGTGGCGCTGGCAATTTCCTGAGCGCGCGCTCGGGCACGGCGGCGATCAGCGGTGAAGTAAGCTTCAATCGCGTCAGCATTCCTGATACCGGCTCAAGCGCGTACGGCATCGTGATCGCCGCGACCGGATCCGGTAGCTTTGATTTTACCGTTGCCAATAACGAAGTGCGCAGCGGCTTCGCGTACGGTGGCATTTGCGCTGTGTCCAACGCGCCGACCGGCACGCCAGCAGCGTCGAGCATTCGTATCCATGGCAACGTGTTCGTGCCGCTGCGGCTTGGCTCCGGCTCGGCAATCTGCATTTTTGGCGGAGAAGGCGCGATCGATGCAAGCATTTCGCACAACACGATTGTCGGGTTCGGCAGCGCGATCTCATTGATCACACGTCCGTTCGCTCCGCCTATATCGACACAGCCGATCAGCGGTTATGTGATCGGCAATCTGCTGGCGCACAACAACACCGCGCTGCGTCGCGATGGCATCGCCGCAATTCCCGGCGACGAAGTGTCCAACGGCCAGAATCTCTTCTTCGATAACAACAGCGATTTTGGCGGCACCGCGCCGGCCATCGCCGGCAGCGGCACGGTGACCTCGGACCCACTCCTGTACTCGCTTCAGTTTCCTTACCTCAGGGCAGGATCGCCTGCGATCGGGCGCGGCAATATTTTTGCATTGCCTTTGGGGTTTCCTCAGCTCGACAGCGACGGTACACGGCGTCTGAAAAACGTGAGCGGCGGCGGTGGCAACGTGATCGATATCGGCGCCTACGAATACGGCGACAACTGGTTCAATACACGCGCCAACGGCAGCAACAATTCAGGCAATTCGCTGCGACTGTCGCACCCTTCCCTGGACGCAACGCAGAGTGCCAGGGCATTGGTCACGCCTAATTTTTCGCTGGGCACAACGGTCAACAATGGGCCATTCGGGGTGTTCTACGACACCTTGTCATTCGTCTGGGCGGTGTTCAATCAAAATACCGCGACCGCGATGCCCTTCGGTGCTGGTTACAGCGCGTTTACGCCAACGCCAGGGTCAGGGATTTTCCTGCATCAGATCGCGAGTACCGGCGTGACGCTCAGCGAAACTTTGCTCGACAACAGTGCGGTGAACGCGTTGCCCGAGCAGATTGTGGTCACCACTTCGAACTGGAATCCGGCGCTGCCAGGCGGGGTCTACAACAACCACCACATCGCCGTAGCCTACGCAGCGGACGACCGCTGGAGCATTCGCAACGCCGATGGCGTTGCCTTCGCCAACTCAGCCGCTTTCAACGTCTACGCCCAACCACCAAGCATCAGCGCCTTTCGACACCTGGCCAGTGCAGGTAACACGGTTACCACCTCAACTGAAATAGACAATCCGCGATTGAATGGATTTCGCTGCGCAGAATTGATGGTGACGC
>JAWXCG010000144.1:0-34101 GCA_034440555.1 Pseudomonadota bacterium | reverse complement strand
ATCGCAGCGCTGTCGACGCGCTGATAGACCACGCGCTGAGTACCGCCATCGCAGGTTCCTACGACCTTGCCGATCACCTCGGCGTCCGCAGCCACCACATCCAGTGTGTACGACTTCACACCGTTTGCATCGATCTTCGTTGCAATCTCCTGCTTCAGTTCCGCGCAGGCCTTGCGCGAGGCTTCGGCCGGCACACAGAGCACCAGTAACAGGGTAACCATTATCATCAGCGTACGTTTCACGAGATCCTCGGGGAGCGGCATGCCGGATCATTCCGGCACGTGCAATGTGCGCCGCAATCACGTCCGGGTGATGACCAGGAGCGGCCCGAACACAGGCAGCGTGAGACCAGATTCGGGCAGCGCTGCAAGCGCGACGTCGCAAACGGCACTGGCATGGACATACGGCATCAGCCCCAACAACACAGTCGCCAGCACACGTCGCATTTCAATCGACGGACTGAATCCAGGGAACCTCCAGTTCACACAGCATGGCGCTGCGCGATGGCTGACGCCGTGCAACGACCGCAAAGGAACCTCTGAATAAGTCCGGAGCCTCGACAGCCCCCTGATGCGGGCGCTGTAGGTGGTGGACCGCCGTGCCGGTTCGATCTGCTCTCCATTCCGGTCTGCGCTGACTTCGGGGCTGGTGTTGATCAATCGCGTTCCCTAAACGATTCCGGTCCTGGCCCGCTCGCTGGCGCTGGTCACCGCACCGCCGCCATCTTCTCGATAATGTGTTTCGGAATCAGCCGCTCTACGCGCCCCGACGACAGCACCTCCAACGCCCACTCCCTGGCAATGGTCCGCGACGCCACCATCCCAGGCGCGGACTCGCTGCATTCTTCTGGCGGCCGTGCCAGCTTCCAGCCTGGTGCGAATGCAAATTTGTGATCGAAGCCGAAGTGTCCCTTCACCACTTTGCGCCACTCGCGTGTTGGCCCCCCATTGATGGTATCAATCGTTCCTATGTCTTCTAACATCAGGAGTGTGGACTCCAGCCGCCGAGCCACAGAGCAAAATTTGTCCCGGTCGATGTCAAACGCGCGGTCACGGCTCGACGCAAGTGGAAAAACGCGGCGAATTAAAAATTCAATCAACTCAGGCAAAATATTTCCGACATAGATGACGTAGCTGGCCATTAGCACCGTGGCGTACAGCGATTGTCCGATCTCAAAGCATCGGTCATGATCTCCCGCTTCGTGAGCCTCCCGAAGCAGGATGACCAGCGCCGCGATACTGTTGATGTCTGAGTGACACTCCAGCAGTGTCAGCGTTTTTCGAAGCGAAGCGCGGCGGACATACCTTCCGATGACGAGCTTCGTCGGCTCTAATAACGCATGCTGCACCTTGGGAAGCGTACGTCTAAGCAACGAATCGTATCCATCAATGATGGGAGCTCGAACGTTGAGCGCCGTCCATGCTGCCAACGCCAGGTCAACAGCCGAGCCAGGTACGACCTTGTCTGCGGCTTGAACTGTGTACGGGCCGGGACACACGGCGCCCGTGGCGTATTTGGCCCAAAGGTTGTTGTTATTGGCCGCGCCATCAGCGGAAGTCTTGCGGTACTGGTCTGGCCGTATGCCTTGACCAACAGCGTAGGCGCTGTTTTTGCGCATCATGTGCAAAAGCCGCTCGAACCAGTAACCCACCTTGATCACGTCGATCGCTTTTGTATCGGACTGCTGGTCATCGCTCTGAAGTACGCGGATCACCGCGTCCAAGCGTCCTTGTCCATAACTTCTTCTTGGTTTCAATGGCTTAGGCATGAGTTCCGCATCACAACTAGAGTAACGCCCCCTGGGGGTCCGCTACTTCTACCCCATTCTGCGTCGTCGGAATACGCTTGGTCATGACAGAACGTGACGAGGCGCCGAAGGTGACAGACACGACCACATTGGCCGATGCATTGGAACGGGATTTGCTAGCGCGGTACGGCCCAATCATTGGTGCCGATGACCTTCGTCAAGCGCTGGGCTATGCGTCGATGGATGCATTCCGGCAGGCCCTTTCCCGACGCCAGTTGCCTGTGCCGGTTTTCGCGCTGCCGAACCGTCGAGGAAAGTTCTCACTCAGCAAGGATGTCGCGCAGTGGCTTGCCACAAGTCGCGCGGGCGGGACGTTTCCTGCCGACTACGGTTCATCAGGTTCCGAACCCGTGGGAGGCCCGACATGACGTAGCCAGCCTGAGTCACCTAACGCAAGATTCAAATACCGAGGCGCAGAAATGACAAACGCCCGAGAGTCATTACCTCTCGAGCGTCGTCGGACCGGCAAGGGCATAGCCCTGAACACACCGCCAGTCTGGTCTTTTCTTGGGCTCTCGTCAATACCTGGCCCGCAATTTCGGGGCTGGAACGGGAGTCCGCGTCTCCCTTTTGTCAACGCCGGTCGTGCGCAGTCGCGACCGGCATAGGGAGTGTTTTGCCATGACTAAAATACGTAGAGTGGTGCATCTGTTGCTCACGACGCAGCTTACCAATCGGGAAATTGCCGCGTCAGTCGACATCTCAAAAACAACCGTGACCCGATATCGCCACATCGCACAAGAGAAGGGCTATGAGTGGGCAGAGCTGGAGCTCTTGGCTGACGGTGCGTTCGAAGCGAAGTTCAACAAGATGCCTCGTACGCTGACGCGTCGACGCATGCCGGATTTTGCGTTCGTGCATGCGGAGATGCAGCGTCCAAGCGTCACCCTTCAGTTGCTGTGGGACGAGTACCGTGCGCCCGATCCCATCAACGCCCTGTCGTACTCGCAGTACACGGAGCACTATCGCCGCTTCGTGAAGTCGATTGACCGCGTCATGCGACAACGACATGTGCCCGGAGAAAAGCTGTTCGTCGACTTCTCTGGGCGTAAACCGGGCTACACGAATCCCAATACAGGCGAGTGGATTCCGATGGAGCTGTTCGTCGGCGTGCTCGGTGCATCGAACCGAACCTACGCAGCATGCGTTCCGCGGCAAACCATCAGTTTTTGGATCGCCGTTCATGTCGAGATGTTCAAGTTCCTTGGCGGCGTGCCGCGTATCCTGGTGCCAGACAATCTCAAGGCCGCAGTCATTCGACTGGGTGCCGATTTCATCACCAACGCTACATACGCGGAGATGGCTGAGCACTATGGCACCGTCATTGTCCCAACGCGCACCTACAAGCCACGTGACAAGGCGAAGGTGGAAGGCGGCGTGCTCATTGTGCAGCGATGGATTCTTGCCCGCATTCGAAATAGAAGCTTCTTCTCAGCGAGCGAGCTCAACGCGGCGGTGTTGGAGCTGGTAAGGGAGTTGAATGAGCGCCCGTTCAAACGCCTTGAGGGCAGCCGAATGTCGCGCTACGAAGAGGTCGAGCGGGCCGCAATGCTGCCGCTGCCGGCGCAACACTATGAATTCGGCGAGTGGACTGCGTCGTTGCGTGTCGACAACAGCTATCACGTGCTGGTGAAAGGCCACTGGTACTCGGTGCCGAACCACCTCGTCGGTCAGCAGGTTCTGGTTCGATTCACCGCCTCGACAGTGGAAGTTTTCCACAACCACGTGCGGGTGGCCAGCCACATGCGTTGCAACGAGCCCGGCGGATTGTCAACGGTCCCACAGCATCAACCCGACGCACATCGTGCTTACGGCGATCGCACGCCTGAGAATTTCCGGTCATGGCCAACGAAGGTTGGGCCTTCGACGACTGCGATCGTTGAGGCTCAGCTTGCGCGCTCCGTTCCAGCGCTGGGTTTTCCGGCATGCGATTCTCTCCGCAAGCTGGTTCAGCAGCACGGAGCTACCGAAGTCGATGCAGCGTCAACGCGTGCAGTCGAGATTCACTCGCTCAAGAGCGTGAGGTCTCTATTGAACACACAGCGTCACCGTGGCCGTCGCGAGTAGACTCCGCAGGGCAACTTGCCGCTGCACCACAATGTGCGTGGCCCCGGCTACTACACTCAAGCGCGGGAGACGTCATCATGCTGAGCAATCAAACGACCAGCAAGCTGCGGTCGCTGCGACTGCATGCCATGGCAGAAGCTCTTGACCTGCAGGGCGAACGTCCGGCAATGCTCGATCTGTCATTTGAGGATCGACTGGCGATGCTGGTCGACATCGAGTGCCAATCGCGAGACACCAGGCGCATCAATCAGCTATTGAAGTCATCTAAGCTCAAAATCAAAGCCAGCCCGGAGGACATTGACTACCGACCCGATCGCGGAATCGACAAGCGGCAGCTTTCGTCCTTGTTTGGCTGCGAGTGGATCGAGCGTGGTCAAAATCTCATCGTCACAGGCCCTACCGGTGCCGGCAAAACGTGGTTGACCTATGCGCTCGGTCATCAAGCGATACGTCGTGGCCATGTCGTGGCCTACCACCGCCTGCCGAGGTTGCTGGAAGACATCGAGATCGCGCGGGAGGACGGTAGCCTGCCAAAGCTGCGCGCGCAGATGATCAAGTCGAAGCTGCTGATCTTGGACGACTGGGGCGTGGCGAAAATCAGCGCGCGTTGCCGGCAGGACCTGCTTGAGGTCATCGACGATCGCGTCGGCAACTTGTCGTTGGCAATCACTTCACAGATGCCGGTTGCCGAGTGGCACGCTTGCATTGGCGATCCGACCATCGCGGACGCGATCTTGGATCGGATCGTGCATAACGCGCACCGCATCGATCTGAAGGGCGAGTCGATGCGCAAGCGGTTAGCAAAGCCTGATATCACGTGACGCTCCGCGAGAGCCTGCCGATTGACGGTAGGTCTTCATAGAGACAATTCGTTGCTTACGCTGGGTGGCGGTGCGGCGACGCACCGCCATCTCAATTCGTTGCCGTAACGAATTTCATTTGCTAGCCGGCGCTCGCCAACTCGAACGGTCTATTGGCAACGCTAGCGCCGGATCGTGCACGGAAATCGTGTCGTCGGGACCCAAGTCATCGACAAATAGAACCAAGTTCGTTCCGATCGCTCGTTGAGCCGGGAAGAGTATCCCGGAATGACCTGCTGCAAGAACGATGTCTCCAAGACTCCAACTTGCCGGCTCAACGCCATCGAGCATGAGCAAGCCGCGCCAATTGCAAGTCAATTCTTGCCAGAGTGGATCCCACTCACCAGGCGCATACCCACCACGAAAATCCACCACCGACGAGAGTCGTGCCAGATATCTGACCAGGGTGAGTGGCGGCATCAGAGAATCATCCTGCTGATATTCCGCTATAGCCGTTTCTGCGCTGGTGGCAAGATACAACGCATGCACACCAGGGCGGTTTAGTCGTCCACCGATCTTTGCTGCACCGGCGCCACTGAGTGGCTGGCTCGCCCACTGCGGCGTGTGCGCTCGAAACAACGGTAAATCATGGTTGATGCGCGTAACGATCATCCAGTAGCACCAGCGCTGCGCGACTCAATGTAATCAATCACGGCCTGAACCTTGCCCATCTCAACGAGCTGCATAGCGGTACGGTGGCCAAAATCCGGAATGGGGTGGTTGCGGAACCAAAACACAGCTCGATCGATTTCCCCGGTGAGTTCGTGGGCTGCCGACAAAACGCGCAACACATCCCGGATCGCAGACTGAACCTTGGGCGAGCTGGGCGCCAGTTGAAGCGTGTTGCGATGCACTTTGGCCAAGCTGGCCAGATCCTGCACGGGGAGCTCCAACGCACTTGCGAGCAATGCTGGGGACAGCGCGGTTCTTGAACCGGGCTCTCTAAGGCCTTGCAGGAAATCAGGAAACGACAGGGCTGCAGTAGGCATTCGTGACTCCAGAGATCACTACGACGCACTTTACGTGCTGGGTTTATGCTGTATGATTGCCCACAACGATGCACTAGTCAATGTGCCATAAGGGGCCTGCCCCTGCCACTGAAGGAGTGTGTTATGCGCCGATTTACCGCCTTAGATGATCTCGTTTCATCAACCATCAGCAGAGACTTTCTGAATGCCACCGCAGGTTTCGACGTACGCAGCATCGCCCTGGACGTCCTCGACCCCGTTGGCGAACTGAAAAGGTCAATGTTGAGCGAATACGACCGCTATGCGGCTCAAGAAGCTCAGGAACATCTGAGACAGGCCACTTTCGAATCTTCGGCGATCGAATCGGCTCGACGGGAGATGGAAGAACAACTCCGACTCGTCACACACGCACCCGCAGCGACCGCTTACGCTTACAACACGATTGATGCCATACCAGGCTGGGTGACTGGCATCCTGGACGATGACGCTATGAGAATGGCGGCAGGCAGCGCTGTACTCGCCCTGCCCAACACGACTGATCACACGGTTCGCGAGATGGAACGTGCGATTTATGGTGAGAACTCGATTCGCTCAGTGCTCGATGCTATGCCCGATCTTGCCGAACAGATTCCTTTCAAGGGAGTTCTCGGTCTCGGCATTGATGACGAGATGCGTGAATTCTCTCGGCAAGTATTGGGCGCGCATTCCTTGGAGGAATGCTCTGCGCTCGCTGCATTACGCATTGCCGAACAGGATAGGTACGCGGCAATCGAAGCATTTGAACATCAGATTGACATTGAGCGGGCGTCTACTGCGTGGTTTACCGACGCATCGAGCACTCAGGACATCATGGCCGCGCTCGCCATGAACGATTGGTCAAGCATCGACACGATCGCTGCCGAGCATGCCTCGGCGGTGCTGGCGAATTTCGAGGATATATTTTCCTTGAAAGCACTTGCCGGCAGCGAAGCTTGGAGCGCCATTCACCTCGCTAGAAGCATCGTCGATGAGTTCCTTCACGCCCCGAGCGTTTTTGACGGTGACGATGACGATGAGGAGTCAACGCCAGTTGGTTCTTCTGGTGAAGTCATTGAGGCGGCTAGCGAGCATCAATCTGTGCTCGGCTCCTTGGACGATGCTGATGCACGGCACCGGAAACTCGTCACCGACACAGCAATTTACGCTTGGGATATTACGAGACGCATCCAAAAAATTGCGCGTAAGCTTTCCTACACGCTGGATGTTTGCGAGCTAGGCGACGACCCTTGGAAAGACGTGGCAATCGACGCCATCACCATCATGAGGCACCGGCCGCAGTATGCTGCATCGCTCGTGCTGCTATTTGACCGTGCCAAAGGTGCGTTTCTACTAATCGCAGCACCGCGAGGCGCGACAACCGGTGGAGCAGAACGTTTTGAAGACGTCGATGTCGATGACGTTTTTTCTGGATTGAGCGATTTGCTCGACGAAATACGCAACTCGCTCTGACGCTCAATGCGAAGTCTCCGAGCCCAGCCTCGGAGCTCGCGTTTTTTTTACGTTGCCAACTGGGAAATAGCGCCATCGGTATGCGCGTTCCTCGTTCGCGGAGTCGCCATTCGAGACTCTGCAACTTCAGCCAGGAGTCGTGGACACAGAGTTCGGTGCCACCCACCGAGCCGTTCATGACGCGACATCCAAGAGACCTGAAACGGAGAGCCAGCACAGGCTTCTACGCGATCGTCAGGCATCAGAACATTCCGCCCAGGATCATCCGCACCGACAACGGCCGCGAATTCTGCAGTCGCGCCATGTGGACCTAAGCGCATGCACAAGACGTTGCCTTAGTCTGATCGAACCGGGAAAGCCAAACCAGAGCGCTTACATCGACTCGTTCAATGGGCGCCTTCGCGACGACTGCCTCAACGAGCATTGGTTTACCTGCCTGTCGCAGGCACGCGTTCTGATCGAGACGTGGCGACAGGAATACAACCAGGACCGACCGAAGAAGACGCTTGGCGGCATGACGCCAGCGGCCTATGCCAGACAGCTATCGGAACGAGTTACAGTTACCTTGGGCTCCACAGCGGAGCGCTACTGACTGAGAACAATCCGAGGGCCGACCGTGACTGACCGCAGCGCGACCGCGACGATCAAAGGCTACTTCTACCAGTTCGACCAGACGATCGTGCAATTGCTCGAGGCAACCAAGCATGGGAGCATCTCGGTCGAGGGGGTGGAAGATATCGACTTGGACGATGGGGATGCGAGTGCCTTCGTGCAGTGCAAGTACTACGAAGGCACGGACTACAACCACTCGGTGGTCAAGGACGCCGTTATCCACATGCTGCGTCATTTCCATGCCGCGGGCTGCCCCAGCGACCAGACGTTCAGGTACCGGCTGTACGGACACTACCGCAGCGGTCAGCACAAGCTCGCGCTCCCGCTGACGGACGAGTTCCTGAAGGAGCACTTCCTCACCTACGCGAAGGGCAAGCAGTCCCATGAGGTGCATGAGGAACTGGCAATCACCGATGCGCAGCTCTGCGCCTTTCGCGCGTTGCTGGACATCGATGTGAATGCGCAGTCCTACGACGATCAGCAAGCCAAGGTGCTAAAGCTCCTGGTGTCCGAGATCCCAGAGTGCTCGACCGGCGACGCGCTGAACTTCTTCTACCCAGTGGCGATCAACGTCGTTCAGGGGCTGGCCATCGAAGCCAGCGAGGCCAAGCGAAAGATCACCAAGGACCAGTTCTTGAAGGCAGTCAACCGCAAGGAAGTGGTTTTCAGCGCCTGGTTACGGGAGCACCTGGGGCGCCAATATTTCGCGCGGATGATCCGCCGCAGGTACTTCTACTTCGGCAGGACAAAGATGCCAAAGGCCGCGAGGTTCTTCGTGATCGAAATGACCGATGAGCACGAGCTGGATAAGGCCACCAGCATGCTCATTCGCATCGGCCTGTTCTTCTCGCACAAAGAGCTCCAGCGGACGCCGGCGGCGGACCGGTTCTGCCCCTACGTCCTGCTGCGAGGCGTGACGACTGCGCAGTTGATAGAGCTCAAGGCCAGCCTGTGGACGCAGGGCGTGGCCTTCAATGATGGGTATCCCTTCCAAGGTGCGGAGTTCTCGCCCTCCATGCTGGCGGCGGCGCCCAGCAAGGAGACGCTCTGGACGATCAAGTTCGTCCCCGATGAGCAGCAGCTGGCGCCGACTATCGCGGCCTGCATCGGATCGCTCGTTGAGGTCTACGACTTCTACCGCAACTCGCCGCTCGACGGCACCCTCGTGCCAAGGGCCAAAGGGCTTCATTCAATCAAGAGCAAGAGTGCTTATCTGCTTCAGGAGGTCATGCAAGCATGAGCGATATTCAAGACATCAAGGCCGAAGTGATCGCCGTCTTCCCGGACAAGGTGAAGATCTCGGTTGGCAACATCTCGGCGTTCGCCAACGACAAGAGTCTCAAGGTGGGCTCGTACCTGCGCATCACGGACAGTGAGGACTGCGCGCTCATCGCCATCATCGAGAACTTCTGCATTGAGGTAACCGACAAGTCCGAGCGTCGCCACATCATCCAGGCGCTGCCGCTGGGCATCATCGCCGACGGCAAGTTCATCCGTGGCGGCGACACGCTGACCATTCCGCCCACCGGCGTGACGCCGGCGACGGACGACGACATCAAGAAGATCTTCGAGGACTCGATCGAGCCGGCCAAGAAGTTCACCTTCAGCGCTCTGGCGTCCAACGACAAGATCACCGTGCCAGTGGACGGAGACCGATTCTTCAACAAGCACCTGGCCATAGTGGGATCCACCGGTGCCGGCAAATCCCACACGATTGCCAAGATCATCCAGACGGCGGTGAGTGCGAAGAACGGCCAGTACGCGCTGAACAACTCGCACGTTGTCATCTTCGACATCCACTCCGAGTACCGAACGGCGTTCCCTGATGCGAACTTCCTAAACGCCAGCACGTTGACCTTGCCCTACTGGCTGCTCAACAGCGAGGAACTGGAAGAGGTGCTGCTGGATACGGGCGAGCGCGACAACTACAACCAGTCGGCTGTGTTCCGCCAACTGGTGACTGAGAACAAGAAGCGCCACAACACGGGCGCGAAGAACGTCTTCTACGACAGCCCGCTCAAGTTCAACATCTATGAGGTGTTGAACGCCCTGTACAACATCAAGAACGAGACCGTGAACTCGAAGAATGAGACGCGGTATATGGTGGCGGACGGCAGCTACGCGCTGCTCCCTGAGGGCAAGACCGACGGCAGTCACGGCCTACTACTCTCCGCGGACAAGCGGCTTGATCTGTACTTTGCTGAGCGACTCGAATTCCATCCGACCAAAGCCCAGAGCATCACCGCGGGTAACTACGCGGACAAGTCGCTTGACAAGTTCTTTGCGCGGTTCGAGGCGAAGGTGGGGCAGGACCGCCTGCAGTTCCTGTTCGGTCCGTCCGCGGACACGGCCACGCTTCAGGGGATCCTGAAGAGCCTGATCGGCTACGGATTCAAACAGTCCAACGTCACGATCATCGACTTAAGCGGGGTACCCTTCGAGGTCCTCAGCATTACTGTCTCGCTAATCTCGCGGATCCTGTTCGAGTATGGATATCACTACAAGGTGATGCGGACTGCGGCGCAGGAGAAGATCAACACCGACGCGCCGCTCCTGCTCGTGTACGAGGAGGCCCACAAGTACGTGCCCAACAGCGACCTGGCCCGCTTCCGTGCATCCAAGTTGTCGATCGAGCGCATCGCCAAGGAGGGACGCAAGTACGGCGTGACGCTACTACTGTCGAGTCAGCGGCCGTCGGAGATCTCCGAGACGATCTTCTCCCAATGCAGCAACTTCCTGGCGATGCGGCTAACCAACCCCAGCGACCAAAGCTATGTTGCTCGTCTGCTGCCTGACACGCTCGGCAACCTGTGCGCCAAGCTACCAACTTTGGGCGCCGGGGAGGCCCTGCTAATCGGTGAGTCTGTGGTGATGCCGTCGCTAGTCAGGGTTCAGCGCTGCGACCCGCCGCCCTCGTCGACCGACATCCCGTATTACCAGCTCTGGAAGGAAGAGTGGAAGCAGCTCGACTTCGAGGGAATCAAGAAGGCTTGGCTCAAGGAATGAGAGCGAGGCCCTTCCGGATTCCCATGTGCCTAGCCCCGGTGCAAGTGAACATCTAGGTCCTTCAAGACTCAGCCTGCTCGCTATGGGGCAGCAATGCATCATGAGGTAAATGTTGCGGCGAGTGACGAAGATGGTGAGTTTTTTCGCTAACAGCCGTCAAAAGCTGTTCTTAACCGACTGACAGCTCGCATCCTTTACCGGACATTGGAATCAAACAAGTGAACTTCCGTTGATGCCGAGAGCGGACATGAACCAATCCGGTCAGCACCAGCGCCGTGTTCACCGGGAACCGGAATTGATGACCACCCTGAGTCAGGGGGCGAAAAACCGCAGGTTTTTCGGGGTCTGGCTAACACTAAGCTCTGTGGCGAAGTCAAAGTGGTGACTTGTTCAGAGGTTCCCAAAGTGTCAATTTACAAACCGCTGCTATTGCACCGCTCAAGCCTCTGGAACTTTTCGATCAACGATCATGTAGTGCTTTTCCATCGCTTCCACTACTTCGAACACTCCAGAAAACCCGGCCGGAATCACCAGCGACTGCCCTGCTCCGCACTCGCTGACGACGCCGTCATCTGAACGCACTCGGCAGCGCCCCCTGGTCACGAAGAAAAATTCGTCTTCGTGCGCGCCCATTGCAATCCGCCACGCGCCAGGCTCACAAGCCCAGACACCGGAAAACACTTCGCCGCTGTCATTGCTGTAGTGGTTCCAGGTTGTGCGTTTTGGATTGCTCGCCACCAGGCGCTCGGGCCGCGGGTAGTCGACCTCTGGCGCAGTCTGCTGCAGTTCAAAGAGTACGATTCCAGGCATGCGAAGCGCGTCCAATGTGCGCTAAAACTCTTGATCGGTGCGGTGACGCGACAGCCGCTGATTCAACCAGCGCCGCGATTGGCATAGTCTCCCATGCCGTCCCGGTTCGGTGATCGGGCACCGCATGGGTACGCTCGGGTCGTTACCATTTTCCGCTCCAACTTGCCGCAAAACATTTCCAGTCGCCGTCTATTCGCCGCCAGCTGCTTTCGATGTCGAGCACCTGACCGGTTTGCGGCATCCAGCTGCCACCGGTGGCGAGTACCTGTACTTTGATTGTTGCGCGATCGCCGAACAGTTTGATTTCGGCCGGACTGGCGGTGATGCCGATCTTCTCGTGCCGCAACGCCAGGGCAACAAGTGTCGCGCGCAACTGCCGCGCATCAAGCGCAGCGGAATTGCCGGAAAAATCTTCAGTTACATAATCAACAAAATCGCCGGTCTTGCCGGATTCGAGCGCGATCTCCATCTCATCCATGGCGCGTCGCAGTGCCGCTTCATCGGGCTCGGCGGCGCATGCAGAAATCGCGATCACGATGACGATCGCACAGACGGCAGTCAACGACTTCGATGCACGCCATTTGATACTGAACATAGCCATACTCCTGTCGTAATCGCATGCACATATCTTGCCCGAGAAACGGCAGCGGCGGGTGATTTAGAATGGGCGACTGAAGATGAGCGCGCACTCCCCACCCTCGCCAATGTTACGCGCTGCGCTGATGATGACGTTGAGCGCGATGTTGTTCGGGTGTATGGCATTGACCATCCGCCTCGCGTCAACGCAGCTGCATCCGTTCGAGATCGCTTTTTTCCGAAACTTGTTTGGCCTCGTGTTCGCGCTGCCGATCCTCATTCGGCATGGTCGCTCGATTCTCTACACGCAAAAGCTGTCGCTGTATTTCCTGCGCTGCACGATCGGCATCATTTCAATGTTGGCCGGGTTCTGGGCACTGGTGAATCTTCCGCTCGCCCAGGCGGTCGCAATTTCCTACTCAACCCCACTATTTGTCACCATTGGTGCGGTGCTGGTGCTTGGCGAAGTGGTGCGCGCCCGACGTTGGACCGCCGTTGGGATTGGATTCGTTGGCGTGCTGATCGTGTTGCAACCCGGCGCCGAGACATTCACTGCTGGCGCATTGATCGCACTGCTTGCCGCGGCAATGAGCGGATCGGTGGCCATCAGTATCAAGTTTCTCACCCGCACGGACAAACCCGACACGATCGTGCTCTACACCACGCTGATCTGGGTGCCATTGAGCCTGCTGCCTGCGCTCTGGGTTTGGACCACACCCACGGGAATCACCTGGCTATGGATTGTTGCCTCCGGCTTCTTCGGCACCATGGCACATATGCTGTGGACACGCGCCTTGCATTTGGGCGACGCGTCAGCCATCACTCCAATCAGCTTTGTGCAGCTTCCGGTGGTGGCGGTGGCCGCATACTTCCTGTTCGATGAAGCACTCACCCGCTGGACGGTTCTCGGCTCGCTGATCATCCTGGCATCCAACATCTACATCGCGCGCCGCGAAATCGTGCTGGCGCGCCGAGCGACGACCGACCCGGAGATCGCGGCCTCGTGATCAGCCCGCACGGTCGGCGCGCGCAGTTGAGTCGGTGCCGCCTCTGAAGAAAAAAATTGCCTAGCGACGCACGCTGTATTTGCGGGCCACGTAGTCTTCAATGATGCCGAGGAATTCCTGCGCGATATTGTCACCGCGCAGAGTGACGGTCTTGCTGCCGTCGATGAACACCGGCGCGGCTGGTGCTTCACCGGTGCCGGGCAGCGAGATGCCGATGTTGGCCTGCTTGCTTTCGCCGGGTCCGTTGACGATGCAGCCCATCACCGCCAGCGTCAGATTCTCGACGCCATCGTGGCGCAGTCGCCATTCCGGCATACGTTCGCGCACATGGTTTTGCACCGATTGCGCCAGTTCCTGGAAAAACGTGCTGGTGGTGCGACCGCAGCCTGGGCAGGCGGTGACCATCGGGGTGAATGCGCGCAGGCCCAGGGTCTGCAACATTTCCTGTGCCACGATCACTTCACGCGTGCGCGATTCGCCGGGTTCCGGCGTCAGCGAAATGCGGATGGTGTCGCCGATACCTTCCTGCATGAGTACTGACAACGCGGCGGTCGAGGCGACGATGCCCTTGCTGCCGATGCCGGCTTCAGTCAGGCCCAGATGCAGTGCGTAGTCGCAGCGCGCTGCCAACGTGCGATAGACCGCGATCAAATCCTGCACGCCGCTGACCTTGCACGACAGCACAATGCGATCGCGGCCCAGACCGATTTCCTCGGCGCGCTGTGCCGATTCAAGTGCCGAACGGATCAGCGCTTCGCGCATCACCGTGGCTGCATCCCAGGGTTGGGCGCGGGCGTGATTTTCATCCATCATCTGCGCCATGACGCTTTGATCAAGGCTGCCCCAGTTGACACCGATGCGCACCGGCTTGTTATAGCGCACAGCCATTTCGATGATTGACGAAAACTGCGTATCGCGTTTGCGCCCGAAACCGACATTGCCGGGGTTGATTCGATACTTCGCCAGAGCCTCGGCACAGGCTGGCTCGTTTTCCAGCAGCTGATGGCCGTTGTAGTGGAAGTCACCAACCAGGGGTACGGCGACATTCATTTGCAGCAGCCGGTCCACAATACGTGGCACTGCCGCTGCCGATTCCGGATTGTTGACTGTTACCCGCACCAGCTCAGATCCTGCGCGCCATAACTCAGCGACCTGTTTGACCGTGGCGCTGATATCGGCCGTATCGGTATTGGTCATCGACTGCACGACCACCGGGGCATCACCCCCAATTTCAACTTTCTGCACGCGCACCGCCACCGAGCGCCGACGCCGCAGCGGCTGCAACCAGGCAATGTCACTCATGCCGCTTCTGCCGACGCGTCTTCTGAGTAGGAGGACTTGGGCACCAGGCGAATATACGCGCCGGTATTTTCGATTACATCGACATCGCTGAGCACGCGAATCGATGTGTCGCGCGAATCGCTCCAACGGTCAGGACCACGCGAGACTTCGATTTGCGACATGCCGCGATCAACCACGCTGGGGGTGAGAATGCTCAATTGTGACAGGCTTCCGTTGCGCATCGGTTGCAATTCGATGGCACGCACCGGCGCTCGGAAATGGCCGCCGGTATCGGCAGCGCGCACCGCCGCTGCATAGGCTTCGCGCGCCAGCAATTCTACCCCCGCCTGCACGCGTCCGTCAGCGGTGAAGCGCAGCCAACGAATCACGCCGATCATCCATTCGCGTTCATCATCCTGATCATCACCAACGGCGGCCAACCCGACCAGCTCACCGATTCGCGCCTTGGCACCGCTCTCCAGACCCCATTCCAGGCGATAACCGCCCAGGCCTTGATCCAGTACCTTGGAACGCAGAGCAGTGGGTTTGGCCGAATCGCCAAGCGCGCTGATCCAGGACGCACTCTTGTCGCGCTCAGTGAGGCTGATGCCTGGCCCACGGATCTCGCGTACAAATTTCTCGAAATCGGTTCCGCCGGCCAAGTGGTAATGGATGCCGTGCAGTCC
The DNA here is from genome assembly GCA_034440555.1 of Pseudomonadota bacterium. Taxonomy (GTDB): domain Bacteria; phylum Pseudomonadota; class Gammaproteobacteria; order Xanthomonadales; family Ahniellaceae; genus 0-14-3-00-62-12. The sequence continues at coordinate 18,933 of JAWXCG010000144.1, read as the reverse complement.
GATCAATGTATCCAGATAGTGCCCCGCGCTGAGCCGTGCGTGGTAGCGGTCCGGCGCCGGACGCCAGCTTGAGGACAGGCGCTCGACGAAGTCCGGCGAAACGGTTACCGCGTTGCCACCTTTCATGCGGAAACTGATCGTGGCCTGCGAAGGCCCGGCAAGTACAAGATCGCGGGCGATCGATCGCGTGATGTCGTTGGTGTCAAAACGCATCGTCGGCGGGGTTCCGGTATCCCGTTCTTCGGGTACGTATCCGGGGCCGAAGTCTTTCTCCATCGACAAGCCAATATCCGCGGCGCCAGATTCATTGCCCATGCGAAACAGCGCGGCCCAGATCCGCGTCAATTCGAAACCATCGAGCATCTCTTTCTGCGACAGTCGATAGGGATTGCTCAAGGCAAACAAGACCACATGCCCGTAGCTTTCCTTGAGGCTGAATGAAAGCTTGCCGAGCAACGGCTCATCGATCGACTTCTCGTGCACCGCCAGAGATTCGGCAAAGCGGTACAAATCGTGCAGATGCTGCCAGACACCGGCCTGCGGCGCAGCGTACAGCAGGTATCCGCGCAGCAATTGTTCGTTGTGGTGTGATACCGCGCGTTGCAGCGCCGTCGTCACCTGCTTGCCTTTCAGGAACGGAATCTTGCCCTCGGGCAGACAGATATCGAATGCCGCCATGCGATAACCCAGCGCCATCGCTTCGTGAAAATCGCGCGACTGGATGCCCAACTGTTGCTTGGATTGCGGCAGCGGAAACGATGATCCCACCACTTGTCGATCGGCCTGCGCCACCATCTGCGAAATTGCCAGGCGCAGGAGTTCGAGGCCGGCCAAACGCTGCAGCCCGTCGAACTTGGTGGCATTCATCTCGCGCAGAGTCTGCAGCAGCGATCGTGCTGCGGCCAGGCCGTTGGCAAGCGGTAAAGCGTTTACCCAGTCCTGCAGACCCCTGGGTTCGGCGAACATCGAGCCACGGGCAGGCGCTTGGCGATCAGGAAATCCCTCCGCGAGCCTCTTGAAAAGCGAAAGCATGCGACACCCCGTTCCACGTGTTGATGGTCAGTGTAGAGCGGTTGCCCCTCGTTACCACACAAAACATCGTGAATAACATTTACGTTCAGCGACTTGCGTCGCATTCTTGAATACTGCCCGACACCCCACCGAATCTAGACAAGCGCTTGATCGAAGCTATCATCAGGCGACCAAGGCGGGGTAATACCAGTGGCAGAACGCTTCAAGATCGCCATTGTCGGCTCCGGACCGGCAGGAAAGAGCGCCGCAGCACACGCGGCTGAGCTGGGCGTCGCGCACGTCTTGTTCGAGGCGGAGGCGCATCTTTCGAACACCATTTACCGTTACCAGAAGGGCAAACACGTGATGGACGAGCCCGGCATCCTGCCGTTGCGCTCGCCGCTCAACTTCAAGGCCGGCAGCCGGGAATCGATCCTGGACGCGTGGAATCAAGGTGTGAAAAACCTTGCCGTGAACATCAAGTTTCGCCACGAAGTCGCGAAAATCCAGAAGAAGGATGACTACTTCGCGATCACCTGCAGCAATGGCAGCACGTTTGAAGCCGAACGGGTCGTGCTCGGCATCGGCCTGCAGGGCAATCTGCGTAAAGTCGGTGTCCCCGGCGAAGACCTGCCCTTCGTCCAATACCAACTCGACGACCCTGATGCATACTCGGGTGAAACGATTGTCGTGATCGGCGCCGGCGACGCCGCCATTGAAAACGCGATTGCGCTGGCCAAACAGAACACGGTGATTGTGATCAACCGTCGCGACGAATTCGCCCGCGCCAAAGAGGGCAACCTGCGCGGCATTCTGAAGGCGATCGAAGAGGGAACCATCGAGTGTTACTACAACACCGCCCCGGAACTGATCGAGGCTCTGTCGGTGGGCCGCAAGCGCGGACGCATGACCTTGCAGACGCCGAGCGGCCGAGCCCAAATCTTGATTGATCGTGTCATTGCGCGACTTGGCGCCAGCGCTCCGCGCACGTTTGTTGAAGCCTGCGGGGTTGTATTTCCGAGCAAAGACCCAGCGGCGGTGCCGGCCATATCACCACGCTACGAGTCCAACGTACCTGGTCTCTACATCGTCGGCGCACTGGCTGGCTATCCGCTGATCAAGCAGGCGATGAACCAGGGTTTTGAGGTGGTCGAGTACATCCTCGGCCGCAATGTGGAACCGGCCGACGAACCCTTGCTGCGCAACAAGTTCAAAACCATGCCGGGTTTCCGCAGCGTCAACGAGGCGATCGCGCTGGTGCAAAAAAACGTGCCGTTGCTGGCCCAGATCACGCCACTGCAGTTGCGCGAATTCCTGATCGACTCGGAAATCCTGTCGCCGGCTCCGGGCGCGCGCGTGTTCGAGCGCAACGACTACACCAACAGCTTTTTCTCGATCGTCGCGGGCGAGGTGCAGGTCATCGTCGAGCGCGACAGTAACCAAGCCATCACTCTGCGCCAGGGCGAGTTTTTCGGAGAAATGGGCCTGATTTCTGGGCGCCGCCGCACCGCCAGCGTGGTCGCTGGCAAAGGCTGCGTGCTGATCGAAACACCGCGTCGATCGATGAGCCGGCTGCTGCAATCGGTCGAGGCGGTCAAGCGCGAGATTGACAAGGTGTTTATCGCGCGCGCCATTCAATCGCGCTTCACCCCCGATTCCGGGATGGAGAAGCTGCGCGATGTCGTTGAAAGCGCGCGAGTGGAACATTTCAAGGCGGGCGATATCGTCTTCAACGAGGGCGAGATCGGCGATTGTCTGCACATGATACGGCGCGGTTCGCTGACCATTTCGCGCAACATCGGCGGCAAGGAAATTGTGCTGTCCTACGTCGCAGCCGGCAATTATGTTGGCGAGATGGCGCTGCTTGGCGACAGCCGTCGATCGGCGACCGCGCGTGCCGCGATTGCCACCGAAACCATTCGCCTGGAAGGCGATGCCTTCAAGCAGCTGATCAAGCGTGATCCGATTCTGAGACTGCGTCTGCAGTCCGAATATTCGCAGCGCACCGCCGCCAATCTGTCGATGCAACAGATGCAGGGCGGCGGTGACATCATCTCGTTTCTGATCTCGCAGGGGGCCGGCGAGGCGACCGATATCCTGCTGATCGACGAATCACTGTGCATTCGCTGCGACAATTGCGAGAAGGCCTGCGCCGAAACCCATGGCGGCACCTCGCGCCTGGACCGCGAGGCCGGCCCGACCTTTGCCAACGTTCACGTTCCTACCTCGTGCCGGCATTGCGAGCATCCGCATTGCATGAAGGATTGCCCGCCCGATGCCATCCATCGTGCGCCCAACGGCGAAGTGTTCATTGCCGACAACTGCATCGGCTGCGGCAACTGTGAGCGCAACTGCCCCTACGGTGTGATTCACATGGCCTCCAAGCCGCCGAAGAAACCGGGCCTGCTGTCCTGGCTGTTGCTGGGCCAGGGACCCGGTCCGGGCGAAGCGCCTTACGACGCCTCCAAGCCGAAATCGACTGCGGCCAAGAAGGCGGTCAAGTGCGACATGTGCAAGGACCTCAGCGGCGGACCTGCCTGTGTTCGCTCCTGCCCAACGGGCGCTGCAATACGTATTGGTCCAGAAGAGTTTCCCGCATATTCCAAGGCGAGAAGCTGAGCGCAAATGCACGAGTCCATCTTCAATCACGCGGGGTTACGCTATCTCTGGGTGTCGCTCACTTTGTTGACGGGATCAGTGGTGGCCTATCTGTGGCACGACCCGATCGGGGTACCCAATGGTGGCACCTGGCTTGGCTATACATTGGGCACGATTGCCGCATTGCTGATCCTCTGGCTGATGTGGTTCGGCATCCGCAAGCGGCGGTATTCCAGCAGTATGGGCACTCTGCGCGGCTGGCTGTCGGCGCACATTTATCTAGGCACCGCGTTGTTGCTGATCGGGCTCCTGCACAGCGGATTTCAGCTGGGATTCAACATCCACACGCTGACTCTGCTATTGATGTTCATTGTGATCTTCAGCGGTTTTTTCGGCGTCTACGCCTATGTGCGTTTTCCGAGCCTGATGACGCGCAATCGCGACAGTGCTTCGCGACAGGCAATCATCGACGAGATCCACGACATCGACCAGAACAGCCTGGTGTTTGCCGACGCGGTCGACCCGAAGATTCATGCCACGATTCTGCGTTCGATCGGGCGCACGCGACTCGGTGGCGGTGTGCGTGCGCTGTTGTTTCCACGTGACGATTCCGACTCCGCTTTGGATCAGGTGCGCGAATATCTGGATAAGCGCGATGCAGAACGCAGGCCCGGTGCACAAACCCGCGACATGCCAACCATGTTCGCGATGGTGGATTTTCTTGCGGCCAGCGGCGGCGCCGATAACAAAAACGTGCAACTGCGCAAACTCATGGACTTGTTGGCGCGTAAGAAATCGCTGAGCGGGCGACTAAGTCGCGATTTGCAACTGCAGGCATTGATGGAAATCTGGTTGTACGTGCACGTGCCGCTTTCGTTCGCGTTGCTGGCGGCATTGAGCGCACACGTTGTCTCCGTATTCTTTTACTGGTGAGGCACCGAACCGCATGCGCTGGCTGATCCGACGCGTTACTCGACAAGCCAAGTCCGGGGCTGCCTTTGAGGAGGACATCCATTACGGCGACGTGCTGACGCTGGGCCGCGGTGCGGATCAGGCAATTTTCCTACCGGACTTGCGCGCTGCACTAGCACATGCGCGCGTCACCTCCATCAGCGGCGGTCAATACCGAATCGAGTCGTTGATCACGGCCGGGGTTCGGGTCAACGGCAGCATCGTGAGTGCCATAACGGCCGGACCCGGCGCGACGATCGATATCGGAACCACGCGGGTGCAGCTGCTGGAACCACCGCGCGACTATGAGGCCGCGGTTGAAGTCAGCCAGATCGACAAGGCAGAGATCGCTGCACAGGAGCGCGCCCGCGCGCCGAAACTGACGTTGAGCGAGGCAGGACTGCGCAAGCGCTTGCTGTCGTGGAGCATGTTTTTCGTGGTGTTGCTGATTGCTTTGGGCGTGCCGCTGTTTGCGCACTACTTTCCCAGCGCCCGCCCCCTGACTGACCGCTTGCCGATCGCCTCGCGTGGCCAGTGGGAGTCGGGGCCGCTCGCCGCCTCGCATCACTTTTTCGGGCGCGAATGCACTACTTGCCACGAGGGTGGTTTTAGCGCAGTGCGCGACCAGGCCTGCCGCTCCTGTCACCAAATCACGCCCGGACACGCCGACCCCAAAAAATATGACATGAGCTTGCTCGGTGACGACCGCTGCGCGTTCTGCCATCGCGACCACAACGGCGTTGATGCGCTGGTGCGGGCAGACCAGGAACTGTGCAGCGACTGCCACAAGGCGCTGTCGAAGCGCGGTGACAAACTGCCCAAACAGCTGGACGTCTCTGATTTCGGCAGCGATCACCCCGCCTTCGTGGTGACCTTGCCACAGTGGACTGCAGCCGGCCAATACGCGCCGGTGCGCGCCGCGCTTGCCACTGAGGGCATCAAGGAAGCATCCGGCCTGAAGTTCCCGCACGATACGCATTTGAATGAGGATGGCATTCGCGGACCCGCCGGCGACGAAAAGCTTGATTGCGCTTCGTGTCACCGGCCCGAAGCCGGCGGCGCGCGCATCCAACCGATCAGCTTCGAATCCGATTGCCAGCGTTGCCATCTGCTGACGTTTTCGGTGCGTGGCGCCGATCGCCAGGTACAACATGGCAAAGTCGCCGAGGTTGGATTTGCGGTACAGGAATTTTTCGCGCGCGAAGCCCTTGAAGGTGGCTTTGATCAGGTGGATGCACCCACCGTAGTTCGGGTTCGACGTCGACCGGGACAGTCAGTCACCCCGCAGGAACGTGCCGAAGCATTGACCTGGGCGCGCGATCAGGCGACCACAACTCTGGATCGCCTGTTCGATGGCCAGGCCTGCAGCGAATGCCACAGCACATATCGCGATGAGGCGGGCGCCTGGAACGTCAAGCCGGTGCGGGTAACAGGAATATGGTTCCCGCGCGCCGAGTTCAGTCATCGCAAACATGACACCATGACCTGCGTCGACTGCCACCCGGCCGCCACCTCGACCGAGAGCAGCGATTTGCTGCTGCCCGACATCGATAATTGCCGCGGCTGCCATGGTGGCGAACACGTTGACGACAAAGTGCCCAGCACGTGCATTTCCTGTCACGGCTTTCACACGGGTCCGCTGGTGCAGCACGAAGCGCGCAGCGCGGCCGACACCCGGAAGCAGAATTCAGCCGCTATAGTTACAGTGAAATGAAGGCCAGCACCGTCTTCATCTGCATGGCCGCTATTGGGGTCACGCTGATTGCTCAATACCTGGGGAAGGTCTGAATAAGTCACCACTTCGTATTCGCCGCACTGCCTATTGCTTTCCAAACCCCGCTCTCAACAGCGGAGCTGGTCAACCTGCGGTTTTTCGCCCCCTTACTCTGGGGGCTTCCGCGGCTCCGGACCTGTTCAGAGGTTCCCCAGCGGAAACATGATTCGCGTAACGACAAACCGGGTGGGCGCGGCTTCTGGACGATGCCCGTAGCCAGTTCGATGCCGACGCACGAGCAAGTTCAGTTTATCCAGTCAATGCATGCCGCTTTCGATCTGCCCGTCACAGGCCGCAAAGATCACCGGAGACGCGCGATGTCCATATCCTGCCCGAGCTGCGACAAGAGCGAACTCAGTGCTACCACGCTCGAAGACTATCTGCCGGCGCGGATCTGCCTGCAGTGTCGCGGCACGCTGTTGTCGCTGATTGCCTACCGCGACTGGCGCAACATGCATGCGCCGCCCGCGCGCGCCGCCAACAACGTCGGTGAAGCCTGCAATGTAGCCGACAGCACGAAATTGCTGCGTTGCCCGCACTGTGCGGCTCTGATGACCAAGTTTCGTTTCTCAGCAGATGCAAAAAACCAGATTGATCTGTGTGACCGCTGCGACTCGGTGTGGCTGGACCATGGCGAATGGGTGCTGGTGGAACATCTTGCACTGAGCGGTCAGCTTGCCAAGGTATTCGATGCCAACTGGCAGAAACGCTTGCGCGAAGAACAGGCCCGGCGTCGCGCCGAGGAGCGCTGGCGTCTACAGCTCGGCGAAGATTACGAAAAAGTACGCGAACTGCGTACGTGGTTGGCGCTGCACCCGAAGGGCAAGGAGCTGGTCGCCTATCTCTATCTGTCGCAAACCGAAGGTTTCTGATTCGGGCCCTTGTTCGAGCATTCGGAGGACGCCGGCAGCCGGGCACCTGTTGCTGACTTCACGTTGCCGGCGGGCGTCGCCTTCGAGCAAATGCGAATCACGCATCGAATCGCATGAACGTTAAGCTAATATCCGGCCTCAAGGCAGCACTGGTTGGGGAGAAATGGATGCGGGGCTTCCGTACTGCGTTATTTGCAACGTCACTGGCTGTATTGCTCAATGCATGCAGCGGCAGCGGCAATTCGGGCGACCCGGTGGGTACCGCGCCACCCACGGGTACACCGGACAGCGGCTGCACTGGTCAATGTGCCAGTGCTACGACCTTTCTCAGTGCCGATGACGTACGCCGGGTGATCGCGCAGGCGGTCAACGAGGCGCAGGGATTGAACCAACCGGCCACCATCGCCGTGGTCGATCGCGTCGGCAATGTGCTGGCGGTATATCGGATGACCGGCGCGCGCAGCACGGTAACGATCAGTTCAGAACGCGGCATCGTCGGCGGTCTCGAAGGACTGGCCATCGTACCGAGCGAACTGGCAGCGATCTCCAAAGCGGTCACCGGCGCCTACCTGTCCTCCGAAGGCAACGCGTTTTCGACGCGCACCGCCAGCCAGATCGTGCAGGAACACTTCAATCCAGGCGAATTCAACGCGCCGAGTGGGCCGCTGTTCGGCGTGCAGTTCTCACAGTTGTTGTGTTCCGATGTTGTGCAACTGCCAGCGCCGGTGCTCGCCGGCGTGTTGCCAGCGGGCAGCGCCATAACCATCGGTCCAAAGGCTGCTCCGCTTGGGCTCTCCGCCGACCCGGGTGGGTTCCCCTTGTACAAGGCAGGCACGGTCGTCGGCGGCATCGGCGTTGCCGCCGACCCACTGTACGGACTGGACATCGTGATCAGCAACCGAGATCGCGACACTGACGAGCTGATTGCGACCGCGGGCAGTTTCGGTTTCGCCGCACCTCTGGACCGGCGCGGCGATCGCATCACCGCCGACGGCAAGACCTTCCGCTTCTCCGATGTCGACTTCAACGATCTCGGACGCGATCCGGCGGCGGCGCCAGGTTTTGCGGCGATTCCGGCCAGTGCCGGCCAGCTGCTCACGCTTTTTGCGTTCAGCGACGGCATGGTGCAGGCCGGGGTTGCCTTCTCTACGGCCGCATCCGGGGTTCGCGCCGACACCGGCGACTATCCCGGTGCCGATGCCTTTGTGCTGGTCGACGCCGCCAACCAGGTTCGATATCGCCCCCGCGCCGGCAGCGATGGTGCGTCGGCGCTGAGCGCAGTCGAGACTCAGCGCATCGTGCTCGAAGCGCTCCTCATTGCCAATCGCGCGCGCGCCCAGATCCGTCGGCCTACCGGTTCGCAGGCGCGGGTCACGATCAGTGTGGTTGACACCAATGGCGAGATCCTGGCACTGGCACGCACTCGCGACGCCCCGCTATTCGGCACCGACGTCGCGGTTCAGAAGGCACGCTCGGCCAGTTTCTTCAGTGGCAGTTTCACCGCCAGCGATCTGTCTGCACTACCCAACGCACGCTATCTCAATGCCAATGGCACCGCATCGGGCACACAAATCGACTTCGACGACTATGTTACGGCGACGCGCAGTTTTCTTGGCGGCAATGCGCTGGGCGGACAGACGGCATTCACTCCACGCGCAATTGGGCTGATTGCCCGCCCGTATTTTCCCGACGGCATTGTCGGTACCGCCAACGGTCCGTTGAGCAAACCCTTCGCACAGTGGAGTCCCTTCAGCGACGGACTGCAGCTGGATCTGGCATTCAATCAGGTTGCGGAAATTCTGCTCGCCTATATCAGCGCCGACACCGCACCCATCTTGGCCCTGCGTCCGGAAGGCGGCAATCTGGGCTGCACGCGCAATGCCCGCAATCGCAACGGCATACAGATCTTTCCGGGCGCAGCGCCGATCTATCGCGGCGATGTCCTGGTGGGCGCCGTTGGCGTTTCCGGTGACGGTATCGATCAGGACGACATGATCGCCTTCCTCGGCCTGTTCAATGCGGCCACCGCCTTGAACTCGGGAATCGGGCATGCGCCACTCAACATTCGCGCCGACCAACTGGTGCCGTTCAACAGTCGCCTGCGCTACGTGCAATGTCCGCAAGCGCCGTTCAACAATTCCAATGAACAGAACGTCTGCGAGGGCAAGTAAATGGCACGTAGACTGCTCATTGCCCTTGCCGTCGCCGGCGCCATCTGTTCCGCATCGATCGCTGCGCCATTCGACAGCGATGTTGCCGGACTGCAGGAACTGCCCTGGATCGCGTTCGCAGGCCATTACGATCCCTGGAACGCGGGCATTCCGCGCCGGCGACCTGGCCATCCAGCGCCGATCAAGCCCGAGTTCCCAGACCGCAACCGCAACGCGATCGAACCCGCGCCCGCAGATGCCGTCGGCGAATTCGTTCCGGTGCCGGATCGCTGGCGCATAATGGAAACACTGGGCGTCAAGTATCCCTGGTACGACCCGTACAACCAGAACGTACTGAAAGGCGATAAGCCCATTCATGGCGAGGACTGGTTCCTCAGTGTGCTTGGCGTTTCCGATACGGTCATCGAACCACGTTCGATTCCTGCACCCACCGGGATCACCTCGAGCCAGAACCCGAACCAGAACGACATTTTCTCCGGCATTGATCAAACCATTTTCGCGCAGACTTTTCTCGCCGGCCTGATCTACACCAAGGGCAACACCACATTCCGGCCACCGGACCACGAGTATCGGCTGACGCTCGCGTTCAATTACAACCGCGTCGATGTCGACGACGTGCGCATTTTACAGATCGATCCGCGACTGGGCACCACGCGCGACGATGGTTTCGTGGCCGTGCAGGAGCTGTTCTACGACCGGCATCTGAGAAACGTCGGCGATCGCTACGACTTCGATGCCATCCGTTTTGGCATCCAGCCGTTCTCGTCGGACTTTCGCGGTTTCCTGTTCCAGGACCTGCAGCTCGGAGCGCGGCTGTTCGGCAACCGCGACAACAACCGCTGGCAATACAATTTGGCCTGGTTCCGGCGCCTGGAGAAGGACACCAACTCCGGCCTGAACGATATTGGCGCCGGTTTGCGTGATGACGATGTGCTTATTGCCAACGTCTACCGACAGGATTGGCCCCGAGTTGGGTTCACCTCGCAAGCCACCATCGTGCACAACCGCAACCGCGATACCGACATCTTCTTCGACGAGAACGGTTTCATTTCGCGCCCATCCTCGATCGGCACCGAATCGCCGCGCGAATACGATGTGACCTACCTCGGCTACAACGGAGACGGACACTTCGGACGCCTGGCACTCACCGCATCGGCCTACTACGCACTCGGAAAAAACGATGGTCTGTTTACCGGGGAAGATTCCGACATCGAGGCAGGCTTCTTTGCCGCCGAAGGTGCCTTGGATTTCGATTGGATTCGCACCCGACTGAGTGTCGCCTATGCCAGCGGCGACAAGGACCCATTCGACGACAAGTCGCAGGGTTACGACGCCATCTTCGAGAACCCGATCTTTGCCGGCGCCGATACCAGCTACTGGATCCGCCAGAATATTCCCTTGATCGGAGGCGGCGGTGTTGCACTGTCCGGACGCAACTCGTTGCTGCCTTCCCTGCGCTCATCGCGCGAACTCGGCCAGTCGAACTTCGAGAACCCGGGTCTGCGCCTGATTGGCGTTGGCGCCGATTTCGACATCACCCCCGAATCGCGTGTTTCGGCCAATGTCAACGAACTCTGGTTCGATCGTACTGAAGTGCTGGAAGTGGCCCGCAATCAAGGCCGCATCGATCGACATATCGGTACCGATGCTTCCGTCGCCTGGATCTGGCGACCATTTGCTACGCAAAACGCCGTGCTGCGTCTGTCCGGCGCCGTGCTGCTGCCAGGCGCAGGAATGAAAGACCTGTATGGCGACGACGACACCTACTACACCGTACTCGGCAATTTTATCTTTACCTATTGATCAGGGGTGGGCCTCGGCCCACCAAAAAACGTTCGGCGCAATGCGGTGGGCCAGCGCCCACACGGTTCCCGATCCGACTGGAGTGGCACGATGATTCGAACGACCCTGCTGTTGCTCAGTGCGATGACGCTGTCCTTCGCCGTGCACGCCGAGGAAGCCAAACCCGTTGCGCGAAATTACGTCACCGCCGCGCCCGCGCCCGATGCACAAACACAGGCCGAGGCCGATGCCAAGAGCGCGGGCTGCGTCAGCTGCCACACCGCTACCGATAACCACACCATGCACGCCTCGCGTGCCGTTGTGCTGGGTTGCACCGATTGTCATGGCGGCAATGCGAGCATCAACCTGCCCGCGGGCTCACACACGACTGTGCGCACTGCCGTTGGCTATGCCGCAGATACGCATCATGGTGAGCACGAGCAAGCCCACTCCGAGAGCGCCGCGCACGCTGAGGGTGAGGCGCCTGCAGCCGATGGTGGTTACCTGGGCGCAATGGAACAGGCGCACGTATTGCCGCGCTACCCGGCCAACTGGAACTATCCGCAAAGCCGCAATCCTGAGGGCAGCTTCGCCAATTTGAACAAGGAAGCTCCAGAGTTTGTGCGCTTCATCAATCCCGGCGATCTGCGCATCGCGCGGGAGGCCTGTGGCAGCTGCCATCTCGATATCATCGAAGCAGCGGAACGCAGCATGATGTCGACCAGCGTCATGCTCTGGGGCGGCGCCAGCTACAACAACGGCATCCTGCCCTACAAGCGCTACAACCTCGGCGAGAGCTACACGCGCGAATCCGAGCCAAACGCAGTCACTGCGTTGATCCCCGTGACGCCGGAAATGCAGAAGCGCGGTGTTCTGCCCATCCTCTATCCCCTGCCCGCATGGGAAACCATTCCTCCGGCCGATGTGTTCCGCGTGTTCGAGCGTGGCGGGCGCAATGTCAACAGCAGTTTTCCAGAAACCGGATTGCCCAATTCACTCGGCCAGATCCAACGGCTGGAAGAACCCGGTCGCCCGGATCTGAAACAGTCCAACCGCGGTCCCGGAACTGGGCAACGCGTGGCGATACCCGCGCTCAACATCCACAAGACGCGACTCAACGACCCGCACCTGTGGTTCCTCGGCACCAATGACAACCCTGGTGATTTTCGCTCGTCGGGCTGTACGTCGTGTCATGTGGTGTATGCCAATGATCGCGATCCGCGGCACTCGGCAGGCTACGCGCAGTTTGGCAATCTCGGCATGTCGCAGCAGATCGACCCGACCATCCCGAAAAACGAACCCGGACACCCACTCAAGCACGAATTCACCCGTGCCATTCCGACCAGCCAGTGCATGAGCTGCCATATGCACCAACCCAACATGTTCATCAACACCATGCTGGGTTACACCATGTGGGACTACGAAACCGCGGCCCCGCAAATGTGGCCCAAGGAACAAAAGTATCCGACCGATTCGGAGATCCACAAGATTAACAGGCACAACCCGGAAGAAGCGGCGATCCGCGGCAACTGGGGCGACCGAAATTTCATGAAAGATGTGGCACTGCTCAATGCCGACATCAAGGACACCCAGTTCGCGGACTACCACGGCCACGGTTGGAATTTTCGCGCAGTGTTCAAGCGCGATCGCAAGGGCACGCTGCTGGATGCAGAAGGCGCGCCGGTGGCGGACGATGATCCAGACAAGTTCAAAAAAGCGGTGCACCTGAGTTCGATCCACGTCGACCTTGGCATGCAATGCGTTGACTGCCACTTCGCCCAGGATGCGCATGGCAATGGTCACATCGTGGGCGAGGTCATGGCCGGCGTCGAAATTCAATGCCAGGATTGTCATGGCACCAGCAACGCCTATCCAACGCTTTCGACCAGCGGCCCGGCTGCTTCGACCAAGGGCAAGCAACTTGCGCTGCTGCGCAACCCGGACGGCAAGAAGCGCTTCGAGTGGATGGATGGCGCGCTGATCCAGCGCTCGGTAGGCACGCCTGGCTTGGAGTGGAAGCTGTCCTTGCTCAAAGACGTTGCGGACTCGATTTCACCGGCTTACAACGCCAAGGCCACCCGCGCACACACGATGAGCCGCAATACCAGCACGCTGGAATTTGGTGCCGGGATAGCGAACGACCAGCTGGCGCATGGCGAAGACACCATGACCTGCTACACCTGTCACACCTCGTGGACCACGAGTTGCGGCGGCTGCCACCTTCCGATTCAGGCCAATTGGAAAACCGATCGCAACCACTATGAGGGCGGAGAGACGCGCAACTTTGCCACGTATAACCCGCAGGTCGCACGCGATGATGTGTTTCAGCTTGGCATTCATGGCGAGATCAAGGACTATAAATACGCGCCCGTTCGATCATCCTCGGCGCTGGTGCTGTCGTCTACCAATAGCAGCCGCGAGCGCATCTACATTCAACAGCCGCCGGTCTCGGCTTCGGGCTTCAGTTCGCAGGCCTTTGCGCCGCACTATCCACACACCGAACGTCGCGGCGAAACCAAGACCTGCACCGACTGCCATTTGTCAAAGGCCAACGACAACAACGCGATCATGGCGCAGCTGTTGCTGCAGGGAACCAAATTTGCTGATTTCCTCGGCTTCAGCGCATGGGTCGGCGGCGAAGGAGAACTCAGCGGCGTCATCGTTACCGAATGGGACGAACCGCAATCGGTGATCGGCAGTTATCTGCAGCGCTATGCCTATCCCGATCGATTCAAAAAACATGTCGATGCCGAGCGTGAGCTGGCCGAGGGTTATGCGCATCGCAGCGGTGTAGCCAGTTGCCTGCAGCATCGCGGCGAGTACCTGTACGTGGCCGAGGGTGGGCGCGGTACCCGCATTTACGATATTGCTTCGATCGCCAACAAGGGCTTTGCCCAGCGTATTGTCAGCGGCACTGCATCCGAAGCAGGGCAGGACACGCACATCGAATCGCGCAATGCGACCTGCGTTGTGCTGCCGACCACACAGCCAATTCACCCAGCACGCAATCAGGGCGACTTGATGCGGGTGACCAATCAGGAACAGGCCTTCGCCTCGATTTACAACTATGCCTACATCACCGACGCCGAAGAGGGCCTGATCCTGGTCGACGTCAACACGTTGTCCGATGGCGATCCGCGCAACAACCACCTCGAACGTGCGTTGACCTGGAATGAAAACGGCGTGCTCAATGGTGTGCGCCATCTGGCCATTGCCGGCAATACGTTCTACGCCAGCACGCCAGAGGGCGTGGTGGTGCTGGACATGAGCGAAGCACTCAAGCCGCGCTATCTGGCCAAGCTGGCACTGGACGACCCGCGCGCCGTACAAGTGCAATTGCGCTATGCCTTCGTAACCACCGCCAAGGGCTTGCAGGTGATCGATGTAACGCGCAACGATGCTCCACGGGTCATTGAATCAGCGGTTATTCCCATTGCCCAGGCATACAAGCTGCATGTTGCACGCACGTTCGCCTATGTGGCTGCAGGAAAAGAGGGCATCGTCATCGTCGATGTGACCAATCCGGAATTGCCCAGGCTTTATCAGCGCTTCAATGCCGAAGGCGCGCTCAACGATACGCGCGACATCACGGTGGCTTCGACCAACGCTTCACTTTTTGCCTACGTCGCCGATGGCAAGAATGGGCTCAGAGTGTTGCAGCTCACCTCACCGGAATCGCAGCCCAAATTCTATGGCTACAGTCCCGATCCCAAACCCGAGTTGATTGCCAGCTATCGCACCAGAAAACCTGCTCTGTCGCTATCACGCGCACTGGAACGCGACCGCGCCGTTGACGAAACCGGCGGGCAAATCGCCGTGCTTGGTCGCCTTGGCTCACGACCGATGAACGCAAAAGAGATGCAGCACCTCTACCTGGACAAAGAAGGGAATCCCTGGTTCGTGGAAGACAAAGTCGAAGGCGCACGCGGCATTGCTACGCCTGCCCTTCCACACAAGCCCAATCACATCGCTCCGCAATTGTAGGTGCGGGGCTTGCTGCGCACACACGTGCGGCAAAACAACAGCCAGTCGGAGCGCAACCCATGAGCGACAGCCACCGCCAACTCCTCGATACTTTCTACCAGGCCTTGCAGCGCCGCGACGGCGAAGCCATGGCCGCGTGCTATCACGCAGATGCCGAATTTGTGGATGAGGTTTTCGATTTGAAAGGCAGTGAGCCGGGCGATATGTGGCGCATGCTGTGCACCCGCGGCAAGGATCTGCGCGTCGAGTTTAGCGATGTCAAGGTCGATGGCAATCGCGGCAGCGCGCACTGGGAAGCCTGGTACACGTTCTCAGGTACCGGGCGAAAAGTGCACAACATCATCGACGCCGAGTTTGAATTCAAGGACGGAAGAATCTATCGTCATCGCGACCGCTTCGATTTCTGGAGTTGGTCAAAGCAGGCGCTCGGGCCAATCGGTTTGCTGCTGGGTGCGACACCCATGTTGCGCAACAAAGTGCGTGACAAGGCACGCAAGGGTCTCGACCAGTTCCGATCCGGAAAGTGATTCAAGCACGCCGTATACGCATCCATAAACCCGGTGGCTACGACGCATTGCGCGTCGAGCGATTCGCCATCGGCATGCCGGACTGCAATCAGGTTCTGATCGAAGTGGCGGCGATCGGCGTCAACTATGCCGACGGCATCATTCGCATGGGGCTGTACGCATCGGCCAAACGATTGCACGGCTACCCGATAACGCCCGGGTTCGAAGTGAGCGGCATCGTGCGCGCAGTCGGCTCCGCCGTCGACCGCTACAAGCCGGGCGACGAAGTGATGGCGCTCACCTTGTTCAATGGCTACAGCAGCCATCTGATCGTCAACGAAGATCGCGTGTTTTTCAAACCCGCCACGCTCACCTACGATCAGGCCGCTGCCATTCCGACTGTGTTTCTGACTGCGTGGTTCATGGTGCACGAACTGGCGCACTCGCGGCCAGGCGAGCATTGGTTGGTGCATTCGGCAGCAGGCGGCGTCGGCAACGCGCTCGTTCAACTTGGCCGCTTGAGTGGCTGCGAAGTGACCGGCATCGTTGGACACAGCGAAAAAGTCGAAAGTGCGCGCAATGCCGGATGCACACACGTCATCGACAAGCAGACTGAAAACCTCTGGCAACGTGCTGGAGCGATTTCGCCCGATGGCTTCGAAGCCATCTTCGACGCCAACGGCGTCAGCACGCTGGCGCAAAGCTACAAACACCTCGCCGCCACTGGCCGCCTATGCATATACGGTTTTGCTTCCATGCTGCCGAAAGGTAAGGGAATGCCGAACTGGCCCAAACTGATCTGGGACTGGCTGCGCACACCCCGATTCAACCCGCTCAACATGACCCAGACCAACCGCAGCGTTATCGCATGTAACCTGAGTTTCCTGTCTGCCCAAGGCCCGCGTCTGATCTGCGGCATGGAATGGATACTTGCGCACTTTGCCTCGGGCGAACTCAGCGCGCCCTCGGTCACCGTGTTTGCGCTCGAAAACGCGGCCGAGGCTCAAGCCGCGATCGAGTCCGGACGCACCGTCGGCAAACTCGTGCTGCGGCCATAAGTTGAGATGTGTTGAACGTGGCCGCGCCAGTCTCGTGGTGACAACTACCTTGACAACTTCCGGAAGAGCGGCGAGTAATTCGAAGCAAACCGCGAGATCGATGCAATGAAGGCAACGCGATCCGTCGTCTCCCACGTCCAGGTCAACGGCCAACCGACCTTTGTTCTTCTGTCGCAGGTCGTAGGTCACTGCTGTATCGCCTGACGAAACCCAGGATACGCAAAGGCCCGCGCGATCTGTTCGCAGTCACGCTCCGAAACGCCCGCGCCGCGCACCGTGGCGTACCAAGTGTCGCGCACCTGCTCTTCCATTGTGTCGATGATGGCAGCGGCATCGCCGGGTCCAAGCAGGAAACGTGCGCTCTGCGAGAACAGGTTGCCCGCGTTGGCGAAGCGGCCCGCATCGCCGCACTCCATCGCCAGATCGCGCCGGTCCATGCTGACCGGTACGGCAGGCGTCAGGTCGTAGGCCGGTGAGAGCTTCCAGTCCGCATCCTTGGCGATGAGGGCATGGTTGCGCGGGTGATCGTCGATGTTCGAGATCAGCGCGTTGAAGCACATGCGCCGGAACAGCTCGGCGGCGTTCTGCCCGGGTTCGGCGCAGATGCGCCGCACTTCTTCGGCCAGAAGCACGTAGGACCACTTGTCGCGCGACTGATAGGTATCTTCGCTGCGCAGCAGCGTCAAGGCCGAGATCATGCGGGCGCGAAGATAGCCCGCCGCTGTGCGCTCGCGGTCGAAGCGTTTGACGAGCAGCACGTCGCGACCGGCGACCTCGATCACGCGGCTTTCCGCTGTGGTCAATCCGCAGGCGCGCGCGAGAACCAGCATGGCATGCTCGACCCGAGCGCTGTTCCAGACATCGTCGGGCCGGTTGAACTTCGCGATCCACAGCCCGGCCTCATCTTCGACGACAGCCTTCGGGCGGGCTCCGCCCATCGACGTGCCGATCAGCATCAGGTTTTCGACCTGTTCCTGTGCGGCACCGGCGGGAATGTCCTCATCCGCGACGATGGCATCGGCGATCCCTTGCACCTTCGCCAGGTCAAGGGTCTGGTTGAATGTGCGCTTGGGTGCCGGTGGCGTCTGGTTGAGGCCGAAGCCAAGCGCTCCCGCGCGGTCATCCGGCGAGAAGAGCAGATATTCCAGCTCGCCCTGCTTCGCTTTGCCGAGGTGGCGTTGAATCACGCTGCGGCCCCAGTAGTCCGGGCTGGCGTCGCGCAGCGCGCCAAAGACGCCACCTAGTGCCGCCGTCGCGCAGGTGCGAGTGGAAAGCTTCAGCTCCACGGGATCGAGCGCGACTGCGTTCGGGCGCTCAAGGTAGCTGCGTCCATAGACGAACCGACCTTCCTCCGCACCCCGGCGGTCCACTGCCAGCGCGAAACGTCCCGCCGTCACCGGCTCGGTCTGCCCGGGCAACGTGATGTAGACGAAGCACTCGCCCGGCTCGTTAGAAGTCATTGTCGAGCCCTGTCTTTGGCCGTGCGCGAGCGCGTTCGCGGGACAATGCGAGGGTCTGGCCTTCCTCGTCCTTTTCGGGCGCGGCAACGTCCGCCATCTGGTCGAGAAGATCGAGTGCCCACAGTATTGCCACGTAGACGGCAATCCCTGTCGATGGCTTGCCTTTTTCGGCGTCCGCGACAGCGCGGTCGCCGGTGCCGATCTTCTCTGCCATGTCGTTGATGGTGAGGTTGCGCCGCAGGCGCGCCGTGCGCAGGTTCGCGCCCAGGCGCTTGAGCGTCTGTTCTACCGCGTAAGGCGGCGCGGTCAGCAGCTTGTTCCGGGCAGTCATGGGTTACCTATGAAAAAGCGCACTCCCTCAAGAGATACCATGTTGGCAGACAAATATCAAAGTAAAAAGCTTTTAAGGGCATTATAAGGCTTATAAAGTGCTCTTGAGAGCTGTTTATGCTAGAGTCGAAGGATAGCGAATCCAAAGCCACCTTTGCCCTAGGCTACACCGCGGGTTCACTTTGTCAGGGGGCTGCGCATGACCGTCCGGCCTGCTCTGTGACCGGCACTTTTGCGGGTCGAATCCCCTTGCGGCGGCGAACGGCAAGGCACAAGTCGGTCCGGCGGCCTCGCGCGATAGCGTTTTCACCAACTCTCGGGCGAGCGCCGGCATCGACGCGGCGTTGAAGTCGGCTTAGGTCGGCGGATTCGGGCTTACCAGACCAGACCAGACCCAGATCCTGATCCTGATCCTGATCCTGATCCTGATCCTGAT
>JAWXCG010000143.1:0-8330 GCA_034440555.1 Pseudomonadota bacterium | reverse complement strand
CGCCGCGACGGCCGCATCACTCAGGTATTTCGTGGCGGCTGGATCGGCGATGTGGATGATCCGTTGAGTTTTCTGTCGCTGTTCGCCGGCGCTCAGGCGTTGAACTGGAGCGGCTGGCAAGATCAGAACTTCATTCGCCTGCTCTCTGCGGCCGACGCTGATGCGGCGCGGCGCATGCATCTGTTGCACCAGGCAGAGCAACTACTGCTCGATCAGCACGCCATCATTCCGCTGTATTTCTACACTTCAAAACATCTGGTGCGTGCCGAGGTGCGAGGCTTCGAGGCGAATCTGCTGGATCGGCATCCGAGCCGCTGGATGCATCTTGCAGCGAGCACCACGGCACCATGAAGCATACCTTCGACGCGGTGATCGCCCAGCCCACTGCGGAAGCCGCGGCCAGCATGCACCGCGGCTGGATCAAGCGCACGCTCATGCGTGTCGGCGAGGGCCTGCTCACGTTGCTGCTGTTGGCAATGCTGTGCTTCACGCTGCTGCGTGCTGCGCCTGGCGGGCCGTTTGATAGCGAACGCGAGCTGAGCGTGGAACAGCGCCAGCAGCTGGTCGCGCAATACGGGTTGGACCGACCCATCGCCATTCAATTCGCGCGCTATGTTGGCGACGTGGCGCAGGGCGATCTGGGCAGGTCATTCCAGTACCCGGACTATCAGGTCAGCGAGCTGTTGCGCTCGGGTTTCGCAGTCTCGGGCTGGCTGGGTGGCTGGGCTTTGTTGTTGGCTCTGGTCATCGGTGTGCCGCTCGGGTTGCTCTCTGGCGCGCGTGCCGGCACGCTGAGCGATTCACTGATCGCAGGTGGAACATTGCTTGGGCTGGCGCTGCCCAAGTTTGTGATCGCGCCACTGCTGATTCTGCTGTTCGCGGTGCAACTGGGCCTGCTACCCGCCGGTGGCTGGAACGCCGACGATTGGCGCACGGCCGTGCTCCCGGTCACTGCATTGTGCCTGCCCAACCTGGCTGCGATTACGCGCCTTACACGGCATGCGGTGATTGAATCGATGGCCAGCGACTACGTCAGGGCGGCGCGCGCGCGCGGCATCGAAGGCCTGGCGCTGATTCAGCATCACGTGCTCAAACCGACGCTGCTGGTGGTGCTGGCATGGCTGGCACCGGCGCTGATCGCAGTGATCACCGGCTCTACTGTCATTGAACAGATTTTTGGCATACCCGGCGTTGGGCGCTACTTTGTACAAGGCGCGCTGAATCGCGATTACACACTGGTGATGGGCGTGGCGCTGGCGGCCGGCACGCTGATCGTCATCGTCAATCTGATCGTGGATGCGCTGCGCGCCTGGATCGATCCGCGGCTAAGCTGAGCTGCTCGCGACTTGCGTCGTCGCCACTACGCGCATGTCACGACTTGCTTGCGCGCACCTACACTCCTGCCCCAATGAAACGGGGCGCCGAAGCGCCCCGTGTTTCCCACTCGCAGCAACGGTGAATCAGTTACACGGCGCGCCGCCCACCGAGCCGACTCCCACTGTTTGAATGAGTACCGGGCCGAGCCCACCACCCAATCCTGGCGGCGCGGTGTTCACCCATCCGAACAATGTATTTGCATAATTGATCACCCCGCCGGCCGGCGTCGGAAGTTCCTGGAAGAAGAAGGTCTGGTTGACGGTCAGCCCGACATGGTCGGTGCACCTTGGCCCAAACACGCCGGGGGAAATCCAGAACGGGTCGGCGGCAATGGTCGCCAGTTCCGCCGGGTAACGCGGGGCCAGCCACGTACCGTAGTCGCCGATCTCGCGCAATTGCAACGCCGCACCGTTGGCCAGATTCATCGGCGCAACACTGGCTGCATAGGGTGGCGCGGGAAAGAAGACATCCGTGTAGATGTCCATGGTGTTTTCGTCCTGTAAATCCATGCGATGGAAGAAGGGCGTGGTGATGTGATGACGCAGCACATGCGTGGGATCGGCACAGCGCGAAACAGTCGATGCCGATGCTGTGGCTGCAGTATTGAGCAACAAACAGGACGCATCGACACGCGCATTCCACAGGGCCAGGTACACGTCGTTCCATTGCTGGTCGATGCGCTGCTGGTAGCTGGTCACCGGTGCCGGCGCTACCGGCCAGGGCAGACTGCTGGTGCTCGGTGTGCCGGTTGCATCAATCACGCCGCGCACTTCGCTATTGGGATTGATCGCGTTCTGCTTGGCGCGCAACAGATCCAGATTGTGCTTCACGCCATTGGCGCCAGCAGACGAGCCGGCGAGCAAAATCCGGTTGGCGCCGTCCAGACTGCGCATCTGTTCGCAGATTTCGCCTTGGCAGTAGCTCGTGCCGGTGCGCAGGTCGGTGATCATCTGATCGAAAATGCGGGCTCCGTGGAAGTTGATTTCATAGTTCTGAGTGGTGCCGGGTGGGGTGGCCGGCGGCGTACCCAGATGATCGATGCCCGCGCTCAGCAGATTGTCTTGCTGACCAGTCCATTGGTCGCTGCTGCAGTAGTGCAGGTACACCTTGTTCCAATTTCGAAACGGATTGATCGCGGCAGTGGAGAAAATACCGTTGCCGGTGATTCCCGTCGGCACCGCGTAGTCGGCACCCTGAAGTGTCCAGCCACTGGGCCCGGCTGCAGCCGCCGGATACCATGTATTCCACGTGGCCACGGGTATCGACGTGCTCATTTTCTGCAGACCGTAGTTGTTCTGATACGACTGCCAGCGATCGACGCAGTCCACGCCGCTCTCGCAGGAACCGCCCGCTTCCAGAAACACGATCCAGTTGTCACGATCAGCCATCGTCTGGGCGCGGCGCACGTAGGCCGCCGGCTGTGTGCCGTCATTGCACAGAGCATCCGGCGCGACAATCCAGTGTCTGATCAGATCAGCTCCCGGCGCTGGCTGGCCGGTGACATCGTTGGCACCGCGAATGGTATTTATCGACTGCGCAGCCGCAGAACCGACAAAAAAGGTCAATGCACACAGCGTCAATACGGACGCAGTCCATGGGGTTTTTAAGCTGAGACGCTTCATTGAGATTCTCCTGTGATGTGAGCCGCGCGCGTGGGCAAGCCCGCGCGCAATGGGTTGGTTTACTGCAGGCTGTCGCTGGTGTTGATCGCTGCTGATGAAGTTGAAATGCCGGTCAGATCGCGGTCTTGTCGTTACCCGACGATCCACTGAAACGGCACTCGATCCGGATTGGCAGGATGGATGCGTTCATCGCAGGCCGGTGCGGCCTGCACAGAACCTGCGCACAACGCTGTAGCGATGGCAAGGTCAAACGCCTGCACCTGCGAAAGTTTCATGACTCCTCCTTGGTTGGACTCTGCTACTGAATCGCTCGGCGCAGTGCGCTTTTTCGATCGGCAAAACCTGGTTCGCGAGAAGCGCCCTGAATCTGACAGGCGCAGACTTTGCGGCTTGTCGCTACCGCGCCAATAGATGAAGAAAGGCAGAAGCCTCGCAGCCCCACCGTCGGAAACTTTCAGCGAGGAATTACTGCGAGAGTAGAACCGTACTCAGGGCGGAAATCTGTCCATCCACGGCAAACGCGATCATCGCCGTGTCGTGATCGCCGGCAATATGCTGCATGCCGTGCACCAGCACGCGATCGCCCGCAACCAGCGGCCGACCGACGTCCGGCCGATAGAGATGGTTGGCGATGATCAGCACGACATCGGTGACGCTACCCACCAGCCGTGGTGTGATCTGTAAACGCAGTACGCGTGGCATGGCGACTTTTTGATTCACTGCATTTTTGGCCATATTGCGGCCGCCATCCTCGCATTCCGGACACAGGTCGGAGCCGGGCTGCGGCAGCACCCAGGGGCGCGCGCCCAGGCTTTGCAGGCTCAGATGGGGGCAGCCAATCGCGGGCACGCCGAAAGCGGAGTTGTAGTGCAGGATGGCGCCGCCACAACTTGGCGAAAGTTGCGTGACGTCCAGTGTGCCGAGCCTTATCGACAATGCGCTGCTATCGAAGGCGGCGTAATCCAGTGCCAGCGCGGGATGGGTCGCGTTCCAATCGCAGTCGGATGCGAGCAGGCCACTGCCACCCATCACCAGTCGGGTGAGACATAGGCTCAAGCGATGCATGTTGGTGCTGGCGCCACTTCGGCACAGACCAGAGCCTGCATTACCGAGACAAAAATCTGCGCTGCGCAATAATTCCGATGTGGTGCCATCCGCCGCGTCGTAGATCAACTCCGCGATCCGATGCGGGCTGGCACTGGGTTGCCAGGACCAGGCCACGGCAGCATTCACCGAGGCCAGCAGGGTGGAAACCGAGCTGCCGGTGAGCGTCGCCGTGGGTTCGCCAGGTGCGCGCGCCTGGCTCTCGACAACGGCGTGATCGGCGAACGCGGCGAGACGCGCGTTGGCGCCATTGCGCGCGTTGTCGAGCACCGCACCATCGCTTTGAATGCCGCTGACAGCATAAACCAGCGGTCGGTAATTGCTGCCTGAAAAGTTGGAGGCGTTGAACGGCGGATAGTTGCCGAGCCGCTGTTGACACTCGCTTAGCGTCGGCGCCTCGCGTTGCTCCCAAGCGCCGGGCAGCATCGGACCGATTTCCGGATCGATGCCGCCAGAACGATTACCGGCGGCGGCGAACGTCAAGACACCATGGCAGCTGGCTTCGTAGAGTGCCGCGTACATCGCCTGGACCGCCGCCGGCATGGCACTCACCCGCGCTTCGTTGCCGCCAAAGGCACTGTCCCAACCCAACGAAATATTGAGTATCAAGCGATCGCCAGCGCTGGCCGCGCGCCAACTGGAAACTTCGCGTCGTACGGCGACCGCAAGTTCGGCAACGCTGGCCAGATGGCCGCCATTGACTTCATCGCGGTCGGCGCCGTTGCGATTGAGCGGATCAACGCGCACAAAGGTCAGCGCCAGGCGTGAGGTCACATTCACTGAACACGGACTGGTGGTTGGGCACAGCAGGCTCTGCGCGATGGTGATCAGCGCATTGCCATGCGGTGAGGTGCCGATGCTTTGTTCTGGATCAATCGGGTCGGTCGGATTGCCATCCAATACCGCCAGCCGCACCGGCCCAGCACCGATTAGCGTGGTAGTGGACGCCGCAAGCGCGCCGGATTGCTCCTGCAGCTGTGCGGCAAGAGCGCTCCATTGAATCGTGCTGAGCGAGGCCGGGTCACCCACCGGCGTGCCGGCGACACAGTCGCGATCGAGTGCGATCAGCCGACCGTTGCCAAGCAAGGCGTTCAACACTGAAAGCTGCGCATTGCCACTGGTGTTTTCGAAGCGGCAGTACCGCGTCAAAGCCCTTGGCAGCTCCGCGCCCTCCGCTTCGTCGAACAATGGTCGCGTGTTCCAACCATTGGCGGGCAGCGCGGTGCAGCTTTGCTCCTCGTCGGCCAGGATGCCGATCTGTCGCCAGTTCAAACAGGCCTGATCCAGACGCGGGTCGCTCGCGAACGCAGTGCCGGAAATCAGCACCAAGATCGGCGTCAGCAAGATCAGCGTCAGTAAGCGAATTGCAGAATTCATGGGAGTGCTCCGCATTGAAGTGAGTCGGCTCAATCGCAGCCGAAGTTGACTGTGCCGACATGCAAGAGCGGCTCCGCTGCGTTTGAGCCGTCCCGGAATGCACTATTTTGTTTTCTTGTTTCGACAACGGGTCACAACGCACCAGTGCTCAACGCGTGTACATGCGAAATGCCGACCAGTCACTATCGGGCTGTGCCAGCAGCAGACGGCGCTGCGCCTCGCTCAATGCCTGCTCGATCGGCATGCCCTCGGCGCGCAGACTGTGCAGCGCGGCGGTGAGCTTTGCTGATTCAAAATCGTCCACCGGGCGCGTGGTGGCGATCACTTGTTGGCTACCGCGCGCCAGAAACGCATGCGCCAGGCTGAGGGCTTGCGCGGGGGTGCGGGCTACCGAAAGCGCGCTATCGCAGGCGGCGAGCACGGCGACGCTCGGCGCGTGCTTGAGCATCAGGATGTCACCGAGTTCCAAACGCTGACCTTCGGCCAGCGCGAATCCAATGTTGGCGTCGGCATCTTCGGCACGGGCAGTATGGCCGGCATAGTGGAACAAAGTGGCACGCGTCAGCGCATCGCCGATCGCAGCGGCACTGGCGGACTGGCCCTGCAGTCGCTCGATCGGCACGTCCGGTGTGTGCTGCCGCAGCGTGCGTTCAATGTGCGCGATCTCATCGCGTGCTGCCGGCAGGTTGCCGGCCGGATCGGCTACCAGGAGCACATGTTCGGGGCGCGTGTCGGCAATGATCAGCGGCAGATCGGCGGCATAGACCACGCGTATCGATGCACCAAGGAGCTGACCGTTCCACAGGAGTCGATGAAAGTCGAGATCGAGCAGCGGCCCATAGGCCATCAGCCGCAATTTCGTGGCACGAAGCAGCTCCACACGAAATGGCTCGAGCAATTCACCGGAAAGTTTGACTGACTCGGCGGTGAGATCGACCGCGCCAATCCGGGTGGCGCGCAGGCCAGATTGATCGAAAGAAAACGCGGCCCAACCGCGGGTGAGCGGAAAATACAACAAGCTCAACTCATCGCTGGGAGATTTGCCCATGTCCGGCACGGCGTCGCTTTCCGAGCCGAGCGCAGCGGCACGCTCAACCAAGGCACGCAATTCCAACCGCGACACTTCGCGCGCGGCGCGGGTTGCATCCAGTTGCTGCGCGGATAACTGCCAGTCCTGTGCGGCCGCGTCGTCCAGGCGCATGCGTAGTTGTTGGTAGCGCGACATCAAGTCCCGCCACTGCGCCTGGGCTCCCGGATCCAGTGCGCCAATACGCGCCAGGCGCTGCACCTGTCGCAGCGGCTCGTTGCGGTAACGCCGGGCCACTTGCCAGGCTTCTTCGACGCGGCCTGAATCAAGCAAAGCCCCGACCAAGTGTTTGGGCAATGATTCGTAGCGCGCCAGATACAGGGCGCGCCATTCCAGTGCGGGCAGCTCTCGCACATAATCGCCCAGCAATGCGTCCGCGCGCTGAAGGTCTTTGATCGCGGCATCGGTCTGGCCCAACATGCGCTCGGCTTCGGCCGCGCCCAACGCCGCACGCCACTGGGCGTCGAACAACAGCAAGGCGCCAGCGCGCTTATCCAGCGCGCGGTAAGTTGCCAAGGCAGCACGGGCATCGCCCTCGGCCAATGCAATACGTGCCTCAATCTCGAGTATCCAGGCGCTTTGATTGGCCGGCAGTGGCACATTCAAAGCGTGCGCAGCGGCCAGCGCAGCGCGGGCGCCCTGAGTGTCGCCACGTTGCACATACGCCAGCGCGCGATTGACCTCCACATTGCTGCGGTCGTTTCCGAGAAATGAGCATTGCGTGTTGAGCAGACCGCGTGCCGCTTCCAGATCAGGCAGAGGGTCGCCAAGCGCGGTGCCAGCTTCGAGCGCGAGCAGTTGTGTCCATGCGCGCGTGTTGTGCAGTCGCGCACGATCGCAGACGGCAAGTTGTTGCATCGCTGAATCAGAAATCGCCGTCAGTGTTTCAACTGCGCGAGCGAAATCGCCGATCTCAGCCCAGGTTTGCGCCAGGCCGGTGCGCGCTACGGCTTCGCGCTGGCTGTCGCCGAAACGATGTGCGCGTTGCATGGCTTCGCTGTAGAAGTGTTCGGCGACGGTAAGTTCGCCCGCCAACCGCGCAGCAAAACCGCGCCTGCTGTCGAGTTGCATGCGGCTGCGCGCGTCGCCCGCGAGCAGCACCGGCGCTCCATCCAACAGTCTCGCGGCGGCAGCAAGATCGCCGCCGCGATTGAGGTAATGGAATGACAGCGCGCTGCGATCAGAAACCGCCGCTGATACACGGCCCACCGCCTCGTGTGCTTGGATCGCCGCAAGAAAATCGGCGTCGGCCTGTGTCCAGTTGTTGGCGCGCGTCTGGGCACGGGCCAATCTGCTGAGAATGAGACCGTGTTCGAATTCCGGTCGCTCGGTCAAGGCGGCGCGCAGGCGCGCAATAGCAGCGCCAGTATCGCCCTGATCAAAGAGCGCTTGTACCTCTGTGTCCAAGTCGTACTCGGGCAGTCGATCGATCGCGAGTTCGAACAGCACTGCGCTGTCGGTTGCAGTGCGGCGCAATCGCAATGTGGTTGGCAGGACCGCGGGCTCGAGTCGCACCAGCCGCCCGCCGTCACGCGCGATGGATTGAGTGGCAAGATCGACGCGGCGTGTACCCAGTGTCAATACCAGATCGGCTGCATCGTCCACGTCAATCCAAAGACCAAGCGCGGCCCCGCTCTGGAGTGCGCATCGCGCATCGCGATAGAGTTGTGTACAACCATCGAACTCGACAATCGGAGCAAGTGCGGCCGTGTTTTCGCTGGCGCCAGATTGCGATTGCGATTGCGATTGCGATTGCGATTGCG
>JAWXCG010000142.1:0-7056 GCA_034440555.1 Pseudomonadota bacterium | reverse complement strand
GTCAAAGATCCTGCACCACCCAGAACATTTCGTTCCAGGCCCGAGACCCTTTGGCCTCAGCGAGCCGCGCACTATACATGACTTTTTCGGACCGTCAACGCCCTTGGGAAGAATTTTCTCAGGCCGTGCGACGAAATAAGTGTGCGGGGGGAGCGACTTTACCTGATCGACTCAAGGATGGGAATCCCCGACGCTAGGCCCGGGTGCTAGTCCTGGTGAGGTAACAAGCGCACGCGACAGAACGAACGCTTACCGACTTGCAAGAGATGTTCGACGCCATGCGCGAGCGCAAGACTGCGATCCTCCACCACAACGCCATCGACGCGCACGGCACGCTCATTGATCTTACGTACAGCTTCGGATGTGCTGGGCACCAGACCGGCTGCCTTGAGGACCGCGGCAATGCCCTCGCCTACTAGATGGACATGCAGCTCTTTCAACGCAATATCCTGCGGCACGGCACCCCCGCGGACGGTTTCGTTCCAATAGTCGATTGCGGATTGGGCAGCCGATTCACCGTGGAACCTAGCCACCAACTCAGCCGCAAGCCGCACTTTCAGATCGCGCGGATTGATCTCTCCACGCAGCACACCCTCACGTGCGCTGCGCAACTCGGTCACCGACATTCGAAACGATAACAACTCGAAATAGCGCCACATCAAATCATCTGAAATCGACATGGTCTTGCCGAAGATCTGCTTGGGCGGCTCATTGATTCCGATGTAGTTGCCCAACGATTTGGACATCTTGTTGACGCCATCGAGACCCTCCAGCAACGGCATCGTAAGAACGATCTGCGGTTTTTGACCAAAATGCTCCTGCAACGCTCGGCCCATCAGCAGGTTGAACTTCTGATCGGTACCGCCAAGCTCTACGTCCGAGCGCAACGCGACGGAGTCGTATCCTTGAGCCAACGGGTAAAGAAACTCATGGATCGAAATGGGCTGGTGAGCAGCGAAACGCTTGGCGAAGTCGTCGCGCTCAAGCATTCGCGCGACCGTGAGCTGCCCCGCGAGTCGGGTGATGTCGAGCGCGGACATGGTTGAAAACCACTCCATGTTGAAGCGCAGCTCGGTTTTTTCCTTATCTAATACTTTGAAAACCTGCTCGGAATAGGTTTCTGCATTGCGTTGCACGTCTTCAACCGTCATCGGCTTGCGAGTCGCGTTTTTACCGGTCGGGTCACCGATCATTCCGGTGAAATCACCAATCAGAAAAATCACCTGGTGCCCCAGATCCTGGAACTGCCGCATCTTGTTGAGCAAGACCGTATGCCCCAGGTGCAAGTCCGGAGCGGTTGGGTCGAAGCCCGCTTTGATGCGCAGGGGCCGCCCGAGCCTGAGACGCGACTCAAGCTCTTCAAATTTGATGAGCTCTTCGGCACCACGGCTAATCAAATCCAATGCATCTTGCAGGTCAGTCATCGTTATCGGTCGCAGAAGTCGCTGGAACCCCGCTCATGGGCCGACTAAAGTAACGGATTCCCGCCCCCCGTGACCACGGGAGCGACGCAATGCAGCTCCATAACCCTGAACATACGCCCGACCCGGCTTGTTAAGTTCGCGTTAAAGAAATCCACCAAAATTCCAAGACGAAACAATGGTTTGACGCTGGCTCAACAGCGGGCTATGTTGCCTGCTGCACTGATGGATGAAACACATTCATGCTACAGCCGAACCCGCACTCGGAAGCCCAGATTCAACGTCGACAGGCGGTTCGTCGCCATGCTCAACGACGTCACCAGCATTTTTATTCGGCGCGGCTGGATGGAAACTTTATCCAGAACTTTGCGGCAGCTCCCATCCGCTGGACGGGTGAGCGCTGGACAATCAGTGCGGTGGCGGCGTTGATGTCAATGCTGGTTCTGGTGGTGCTGCCAAGCTGGGCAGGCACGTTCGTTGCAGACAAAGCATCCAGTCGTGCCTGGTCGCCGCTGCCGCTGCCCGTCGCTCCTGAACCCGCAGATTCCAATAGCACTGACGACGGCCGAGTCGCTTTCGTTGATGGCAATTACATCCCGATCGCAGAGACCAGCCAATGGTCGTCGCGGACCGTAGAGACTGGCCAGACACTCGGACAGATCTTCACTTCGGCAGGAATCTCTTCGGCGCAGATGTTGAACGTTCTGGGCAAAATGTCGAGCCCGGCTGCGCTGACCAAGCTCACTCCAGGCGAGCAATTGGGATTGCGCCGGAATGAACTCGGCATACTCAGCGCGATCCAGTTTGATGCCGGGCCCGCCGGGCGTATTCAAGTTGATGTGGATGCCAGTGGCGAAGTGTTCGAGCGGACGCTTTCCGGAGTTGTCGAGAAACGAGTTCGTGTCGCTGCCGGCGTGATCGAAGGATCACTTTTTGGTGCGGGCGATGCTGCTGGCCTCAGCGACGCTGCAATTCTTCAGATGGCGAAGGTTTTCAGCTACGACATTGACTTTGCTCAGGACCTGCGCAAAGGAGACCGCTTCTCAGTGGTCTACGAAGACCACTTTCGCAACGGAGAGCAGGTGCCGGGTGGGGATATTCTTGCTGCGTCTTTCGTCAATCGAGGCAAACGCTTCGACGCATTGCGTTTCGAGCGTGCGGATACCGGTTCTGATGACTCCATGAGTGAAGGAGGTAGGGCCGCCGAGTATTACGATGGCAACGGCCGGCCGCTGCGCAAGGCATTCATCCGCACACCGGTCGAATTCACCCGCATCAGTTCGAGGTTCGCGTCAGCTAGACGGCATCCGATTCTGGGCACAGTGCGAGCGCACCGGGGCGTCGACTACGCGGCACCAGCGGGAACGCCGATTATTGCTGCGGCCGACGGGCGAGTTGTATCGGCGGGTTGGCAGAATGGTTATGGCAACACGGTGGTTCTCGACCACAGTAAGGGACATACGACGCTTTACGGGCATATGTCGCGCTACTCGGCCGCGGCCAAACGCGGCAACCGCGTTCGTCAGGGAACTGTGATCGGCTATGTTGGCAAGACCGGCCTTGCCACTGCGCCGCACCTTCATTATGAGTTCCGCATTGCCGGTGTCCATCGCGATCCGCTCAAGCTGACGCTGCCACCGCCCGAACCACTTCCAGCGGCATTGCTCGGGATATTCCGTCAAAAGACAAGCGGCCTGATGTCGCAACTGGCATCGGCTGACGCACGCAACTATCCAATCGCCAGTATTCGGTGACGACGAGTACGCGAGAGGTTTACCTCGGCCTGATGTCGGGGACCAGCGTCGATGCCGTCGATGCGGCATTGGTCACGTTCGAGCCAGGCCCGAGACTTCTCGCCTGCTGTGCGGTCCAGTATCCATCCGATCTGCGCGAGCAGATCCTTCGTCTCGGACTGAGTAAGGGCAAGACTTCGTTGCAGGAAATCGGCGCACTGGACGCGGCCATCGGCAAGCAATTCGCTGCGGCGGCGAGTACCCTGATCGCGCAAGCAAACATTTCTGCCAGCGGCGTGCGCGCCATTGGCTCTCACGGTCAAACCCTTTGGCATTCACCAAGGTCTGAAACTCCCTTCACACTTCAGCTCGGCGACCCCAACCTCATCGCGGAACTAACCGGCATCGACACTGTCGCCGATTTTCGACGTCGCGATGTTGCTGCTGGCGGTGAGGGCGCGCCGCTTGTCCCTGCTTTCCATGCGGCATTCCTGCACACTTCGTCCGAGCATCGCGCAGTACTCAACTTGGGCGGCATTGCCAATCTAAGCGTGTTGCCGCGCACCGGTGACGTTCGTGGATTTGATACCGGTCCGGCAAACACTTTGCTCGACCTATGGGTTCAAAGACACCGCGGCCTGCCATTCGACAGAGATGGTACATTTGCTGCCTCCGGTCACTGCAGCGCGGAATTGCTCGAGCGAATGCTGGACGAACCCTATTTTCAACTGGGCGCGCCAAAGAGCACAGGCCGGGACTTATTCAATCTGGACTGGCTTGAGCCCAAGCTGGAAGGACTTAATCTCTCCGCCGAAGACGTTCAGGCTAGTCTGCTCGGCCTGACTGCTCGCTCGATCGCAATGACATTGCGCCGCGAAGCACCGCAAACCGAACGACTGCTCATTTGCGGAGGTGGCGCATCCAATCCACACTTGATTGAAACCATTGCTGCCCAACTCGTGGGCATTGCCATCGAACCAACCGGCCACTACGGGCTTGATTCCGACTACATGGAAGCAATGGCATTCGCTTGGCTCGCACGCGAAACGTTGGCGGGACGGACGGGGAATCTCCCGGCAGTTACCGGCGCCCGCGGCCATCGAATACTGGGCGGAATTTATCGCTGCTGACGAAAGTTCTCGTTAGCGAAACCCGCAGTCAGCGCGACGTCAACGGAGTCTCCACTGGCAATTGTTCGAAGGCTTCGAGAGCGGCGCGAAATGCCGCAGCCTCGTCACTGGCCCAGGTCCCTGCAAGCAAGGCCACATCCTTGTGATCCATGGACGAACTATCCGGCGTCGGAATCGCACCGTTCATTCTGAGTGCCTGCTGCAGCAGATCCAGAGCCACGTCATTGATCGACCAATTCCTGGCACGCGCGATTTCCTTGATGCGCTCGGCCGTCGCAATGTCGATTCCTCGAACGGTGAAGTCAGGCATGTTGAGGGCACTGGGATTGAGGCAAGTGCGCGTATTTTAGCCACATCGCACCGAATCCGACTGCCAACCGCTTCAAATTCTGCGCGAGGTGATCCGACTGCTCCGCGTTTGGACTGCGCCAATGCAACGCAGAACGCAGGCAATCGACTCACGGGCAACGAGTCCTGCACTGATGCTGGCGATGAGTACCGCCACCGCCACATATGGCACTATCGGAACCGACACGCACGACGCGCAAGCCCGCACAGGGGCCTTGTCCGTGAAGCGCGAGCACCCCCTCGAACGGCTAGCATACGACCCATGAC
Source organism: Pseudomonadota bacterium (assembly GCA_034440555.1). Lineage (GTDB taxonomy): Bacteria > Pseudomonadota > Gammaproteobacteria > Xanthomonadales > Ahniellaceae > 0-14-3-00-62-12. Next base: position 2,157 of record JAWXCG010000142.1, on the reverse strand, counting down.
AGCACTTTCACCGCCGCCACAACGTGGACTCTCGGCGTGGCTCAGGCCCTACATCGAACCGGCGCCACTGGCGGCCCTGCTGTTGGGCATCTCGTCGGGTTTTCCGTACGCGATGATCGGTGCGACGCTGACCACGAGACTGGCTCAAGGGGGTCTCGATAAAAAGAGTGTGACTGCATTCTCGCTCGCGTTCCTGGCGTACAACCTTAAGTTCCTCTGGGCGCCCGCGGTGGATCGTATGCACCTGCCGCTGCTCGGCCGCTTCGGTCAGCGGCGTTCCTGGCTCTGGTTGTCGGCAGCATTGGTGACTGCGGCCGTGGCGTACCTGGGTTTCGCCGACCCGACTATCAGCATCAGTAATGTCGCGCTTGCCGCGGTCATGGTCGGAGTGGCGGGCGCTACTTTCGACATCGTCATCGACGCCTACCGCATCGAATTGCTGCAGCCGCACCAATTGGGCGTCGGCTCGGGCATGTCGCAGTATGGCTGGCGCATCGGCTCGGTTTCGGCTGGCGCGCTGGCATTGCTGGTAGCCGAAAGCGCAGGCTGGCGTAATGCCTACCTGCTGTGTGCACTGTTCACGCTGCCGGCCGTGCTCGTCGGCGTCTGGATGGGCGAACCCTCACGCCGGCGCGTACCCGCAGCAGCAAGGGGACTCGCAGCCGCCATCGTGTCGGTTTTCGCACCGCTGACCGAGTTTTTTCAGCGGCGTGGGGCCTGGCTGGTACTGACGTTTGTGCTGCTGCACAAGATCGGCGACACGCTCGCAAATCTGACCTTTCGTCTGCTGCTGGATGACTTGGGATTCAGCAACGGCGAAATAGCAACTTACGATGTCGGCTTTGGCTTCGTCGCCTATCTAGTCGGCATCTTCGTCGGCGGCGCGCTATACGCGCGCATAGGCATGAAGCGTTCGGTCATGCTGAGCCTGGTGCTGATGGCTGTTTCAAACCTGTCGTTCTCGATGCTGGCGCACGTCGGCCACAGCAATGCCTTGCTGGCATTCACCATCTGTTTTGAGAACTTTGCCAGCGGCATCGGTGGAGTGGTAGTGGTTGCATACCTTTCGGCGCTGTGCAATTTGTCGTTCACTGCGACCCAGTTCGCGCTGTTGTCAGCAGCGGCGTCCATCATCGGTCGTTTCGTCACCGGCACTACCGCGGGTGGGCTGATTGAGGAAATGGGTTACGTCAACTTCTATCTGCTGACCACGGTAATTGCGCTGCCAGGCGTGGCGCTTTTCTGGTGGATGGCGCGCTCAGGGATGGTTGAATCAGCGATTGCCGAAGCCGACGTGCGATCTGCCACCGACGGTACGTAACGCGACGCAAACCTGCGCGGCTACAGCACGTAGTCCACTACGAACGGCGCGTGATCAGAGAAGCGTGGCGTGGCATGGATCGAACAGGACTTCAACTTCGATTTCAGCGAAGGCGTCACCAGCTGGTAGTCGATACGCCAGCCGACATTATTGACACGCGCCTGGCCGCGCTGTGACCACCAAGTGTAGTCCTGACCGTCGGGATGAAGGGTGCGATAGCTGTCCACCCAGCCCTGTTCGGTGAGTAGCATGCCGAGCCAAGCGCGCTCCTCGGGGAGGCAACCGGAGTTTTTCTGGTTTGATTTCCAATTTCGGATGTCGCGTTCGGTGTGCACGATGTTCCAATCGCCGCAAAGCACGTAATCGCGCCCGCTTTGCAACCACAGCTCCAGAATCGCAGCGAAACGTTCCATCATCCGAAATTTGAACCGCTGACGCTCGTCACCCGAAGTTCCGGACGGGACATACAGCGACACCACACTCAGGTTCCCGAAGCGCGCTTCGATATATCGCCCTTCATTGTCGATCTCCGCCCAATCCAGAGAGTCGATGATGGTATCGGGCTTGCTGCGACTGTAGATGGCGACGCCACTGTAGCCCTTGGTCGCCGCACTGCGGTAGTGCACGTGGTAACCGTCCGGGAAAAACACTGGCGACTGCAATTGCTCACGCCAAGCCTTGGTTTCCTGCAAACACAGCACATCGGCTTGCTGAGCATCAAACCAATCGAAAAAGCCCTTAGTGGCGGCTGAGCGAATGCCATTGGCATTGAAGCTGATAATGCGCATGTTGGACCAATAAGGCAGCTTTTATGGGCGAAGAACTTTCGCAAAACG
>JAWXCG010000141.1:0-10039 GCA_034440555.1 Pseudomonadota bacterium | reverse complement strand
GGCTAAAATCAATACGTAGACAGAAACACGAACCCTCGATCCGCCGGAAACCCGCGTGAGGATTGAGTATTCTTGGCTTCTGGGGTGGGGAACTTCAGATTAACCAGAGTCACGCCCGGACAGATGCGTATCGAGTTGTACCAATCGTTCCGGCGTCCCGACGTCGTGCCATGCACCGTGCAAGCGCTCGGCACTGAGCAAACCACGGTGCGCGCATTCGATCAATTCGGGGAGCAGCGAAAATCTGCCGGGACTGCGGTGCGCGATGAATTCGGGGCGATACAACGCGATTCCGGAGAAAGTAAACAGCGCGCCATCGTGATTGGGTAACAACGGCGACACCAACCGCTCGAAATCACCCGGTTCACGGAACGCGGGCATCGCTATCATCACCACATGCACGCGGCCACGAGGGGTGTTCGGCAGTAGCGCGAAGTCGTAGTCGGTCCAGATATCGCCATTGACCGCGATGAACGGGGCGTCGCCGAGCAAGGGCAGCGCATGCAGCATGCCGCCGCCAGTTTCCAAAGGTTCGTCGCCCTCATAGCTGAAGTGCAAACGCGCGCCCCAGCGTGAGCCATCACCGAGTACTTCCGGAAAGCGCGGCGCCAACCAGGCGGTATTGATTACGATATCGCTGACGCCGACCGCGGCCAGCTTTTCGATATGCCAAACGATCAGCGGCTTGCCGCCGACTTGCAGCAATGGCTTGGGCGTATGCAAGGTGAGCGGCCGCATACGCTCACCCTTGCCGGCCGCAAAAATCAATGCGCGCATGCAGCGCTACTCGCTACGCAACGCGGCGATCGGATCAAGCTCGGCCGCTTTCTGTGCCGGAAACACACCGAATGCTACGCCGACGCCGACACAGGCGACGATCGCCAACAGCATCGCAATTGGCGACCACGCCACGCTCCATCCGGCCAACGCGGCAATGGCATAAGCAGCCAACACGCCCAGTGCCAGTCCAAGCAGTGCACCGGCGATGGCGATGACCAGCGCTTCGGCGAGAAACTGATCGACCACATCGCGACGACGTGCGCCGAGGGCGCGCTTGAGGCCGATCTCGCGTCGACGTTCGAGCACGTTGGCCAACATGATGTTCATGATGCCAATACCGCCGACCAACAAGCTGACCGCGGCGATTGAACTCATCACGACGGTAAAGATGCGCTGCGTCTGCTGGTGCTGGCGATACAGACCAGCGGGCACGATCAGCACTGTGTCTTCGGCGCCGGAGTGGCGCTGATCGATCACCGCCTGCAGCACGCGCGCTGCATCGGTGGCCAGCGCTGCATCGGCGATGCGCAGGCTGATGCCATCGACTTCGTCCTCGATGATCTGGAAACGAAATCGCGCGCGTCCGGTTTCCCACGGCACGAACAGGCGCTCATCGTCGAGGCCGAGCTTCACGCCTTCGAATTCGCTCTTCGACAGTGCCCGACTCTTCAGCACGCCGACGATTTCCAGCCAGACGTGATTGAGTTTTATACGCTGGCCGAGCGCATCCCCGTTGGGGAAGAGATTGCTCGCGAGGCGTTCGCCGAGCACTGCCACGGGTGCTGCGGTAGCGGCGTCTTCAGCATCGAGCCAGCGGCCTGCACGCAGGCTCAAGGCGGCGTGCTCGGCATAGGCGATCGAAACGGCCAACGCCTGCGCGCTGACAATGCGCCCGAAACTCGCCAGTTGGTCGACCTTGATCTCTTTCTCCAGGGCCACCGACTGCGCACCCGGCACGACCGAGAGCAGCGCGTCCGCATCGCCTGACGAAAGCCCCAGCGATCGTTTGCGCACTTCCTTCAGCGTATCCGGATCGAGGGTCTTGGTGCGCACGATCAAGTTGTTGAGTCCGAGTTCGGTGACCAGGCGCAGTGCTTCGCGACGACTGCCTTCGCCAACTGCGAGCATCGCAACGATGGCGCCGACGCCGAAAATCATGCCGAGCAACGTCAACAAAGTGCGTAGCTTGCGGCGTTGCAATTCTTCGACTGCCTCCATCAGTAAAGCGCGATTGATACGCGAAATGGTTTGCAGGATGCGCTTCATGCGCGCTCCCTGCGCTGCCCGCGCGGTCGTGATCCTGCCACGGGTGCGGCCGTCTTTTCGCCTCCGGTCGGGTTGGGAGTGAGCACGATGCGATCGCCGTCTTGCAGGCCCTTGCTGACTTGGCTGCGGATCGGCCCGCGCGTGCCCAGATCGATCGCAACGCGCTCGCGCTTGCCCCCGCGCTGGCGCATCACGAAGAAGCGGCCCCCTTCCTGGATCAGCGCAACATTGGGCACAGTCAGCGCTTTGCTCGATCTGACCAGGGTAACCGTTCCGCTCACTGCCTGGCCGGGACGCAGCGCATGCTCGCGCGCGGCGCTTTCCGGAATAGCGACATCGAAGTCGCTGTATTTGACCGGCGACTCGCGATTCTTGACCGAGGCCGAATTGCTCACCTGACTGATCTTGGCATCGATTTCGATGCCGGTGCCGGCGAGGCGCACGCGCACCGCCTGGCCCGCCTTGAGCAATTGCGTCTGGCTCTGCGGCAGCGTAAAGCGTGCGATCAATCCGCTCAGATCGGGTATTTCTGCGAAATCATCACCAGGCCAAAGATTGGAACCGGGCTGCGCCTTGACCCCATCCCAGCTGGACTTGAGCAGAAACACGCCAGCATGCGGTGCGCGCACTTCCATGGAATTGAGGCTGGCGCGCTTCTGGTCGACGGTGACCGAGACCGTGGCGCGTGCCGAGTCGATGACTGCCAGGTCGACTGCTGTGCGCTGATCGGTTTGACCACGCCGCCAACCCAGATAGCCCTTTTTTTCGGTCAAAAATCCGGTGTCTTGCAGTGCATCCAGAATCTGGTTGCGCGCAAACACGCTGAAGTCCGCGTTGGCATAGCGCTGGCTTAGTGTCAGGTCGGTGTCGACCTGGGCCAGATCGGTAGCGAGTTGCTGCGCAGTCAGCCCGCCGGTGTCCGATTGAGCAGCACGCGTCAACGTATTGCGCATCAACTCCAGTTCGTTCTGGCTCAGGTCGACACGCGTTTGCGGCGCATCGAAACGCGCAACGATTTGATCCTTCTCGACCAGGCTGCCCTCGGTAATCAGCTCGATCAGCTGGCGACCTTCGAACTGACTACCGGGAACCAGCAGCGGCGTATTTTTCTGTGCGCGTAGTTCGCCGTTGGCCATCAGCGTTTCGTGCCATTCGCGCTGCGCCATCGTCTCCAGCGGAACCTGTTCGGTGTCGCTTCCCGCACAGGCAGCGAGTGTCAGCAACAGCGTCAACCCGAACCGGCGCAGCGTGGATTTGGTTTTCATGGCTGCGCCGCGACCGATGTATCGGCGTTGCTGAGATCCAGAGTAACGCTGACCGTTGCACCGGGTTTGAGCTGCTCTGTGGTGCCTTCGAACACCAGTCGTACGTCGCGCACGATCACCGGCTGACTACGCGATTTGGTGCGGTATACCCTGCCAAGATTAATCACTCTTGCGTCCAGCACGGTGTTGCCGCCGGCAATGGCGACACGACCGACCTGGCCAATCCGAACGCGATCCGCCTCGGGCTCGGCGACCATGGCCTGCACGACAATGGTCTCGGGATCGGCCACTTCAGCGACGGGTTGGCCCATGAATACCGAAGTGCCAACGGAAAATTTCTCGCCGTTGAATTGGGCCCGATGTGAAACCACGCCAGGGCGTGCCGCGGTGACCGTCAGTGTGTCTCGCGCTTTTTCCAGCTGGACGACTTCGTCTTTGAGCAAGGTGACGTCGGCATCGACCTGAGCCAGCTCGGCTCGACGCGCCCGCGTCTGGGCATCGCCCTTGGCGATCGCCAACTTGGCATTGCGCTCAGCGAGTTGCTTCTCGATCACCAGCTTGTCGTAGTCGACTCGGCGTATTGTCTCCGCTGGTTGTTCCGCTTTGCGGTTCGCCTTTTCCAATCCGCTGGACGCCTCGCTCACCGCAAGTTCGGCGGCCTTGGCAGCCTCGGCCTGGTCGAGCAACAACTTGTCGCGCTGGGTGGACTTTTCTTTCAGCTGGCTCTGCTTCTGTGGCAAACGCGTACCCAGATCGGATGCGTCGAAGACCGCCACTGTCTGCCCTGACTTCACCACGCTGCCCTCAGGGATCAGCATCACCAGGTTGTAACTCCAAATGTCGCGAATCGAAGGCGGCATCACAGCAGAGACTTCGAGTGCTACCAGTTCGCCGTCGAGTTTCAGAATATTGCCGGGCCTGGTTGTCGATGGCGCCACATCCTTCTGGTTGATGGGTTGCACCAGCGCACTCATGCCTGGCGCGAGCGCCACGGTGAGATTTTCCGGCAGTACCAGATCGGTTTTGAAGTACTTGCCATCGCCCCAAACGGCACGCGATTCCGGCGCTTGAGCGATGGTTCCGATGCGGCTTTTCACCTCAGCGCCGGGTACGGCGTCAAAACGAATGCGCACCTCATCGCCCGCCTTGAGGTGGTGACGATCAGCCTCCAGAATCCAGGTGCGAACGCTGAGCGCAGAGTTGCCAATGACTTGGCCGACGGAACTTCCCGGCTGCGCGGATTCACCCTCATCGAAACGCCGACCGCGCCACGGATTGAACCCGTGTACGACCACACCATTGGCCTTGGCGGTCACGCTTGACGCGGTAATTTGCGCCTGCGCGAAAGCAAGGCCCATGTCCAGCTTGCGGATCTCCAACCGCCCGTCTTCGATGCGACGCGTCACCGCGGTCAGTGCGTTCGCCAGCTGACTCTGCTTCACCTCCAGGTCGCGACGGGATCGCTCGCCCTCACCTTGGTAACGGTCGTAGTCCAGAGCCGAGACAAAGCTCTTCGGCAACGCAGCATCCACTTTGGCTTTGGCCAGTGCCGCCTCGCTTGTTGCAAGCGCCTGAGCGGCTTCCACGGCTTTGACTTCGAGATCGGCGGTTTCGCGTTCAACACGCGCATGCGCCTGTTCGATCTGCGTGGTCAATGTGGTGATCTGACTACCCTGGCCGCCCGGGTCGATGGCCAGAACGACATCGCCTTTCTTTACCAAGGTGCCATCAGGAATGTAACGGCGCAGCACCGTCGGCCAGGAGTTCGACTGCGGCACGATGATTTCCTGCGCATCCAGTGCCACCACTTCCCCCGTCAGCAGCAAAGGGCGCGCAGACCTGTTCGGTGTCGCCGCGTCCTGAGTCGGCGCCGCTAAAGCGGGCATGGACTTGGTCGTCAGCACCGCCACAGCGCAAAACAGCGCAATGGCGAACGGGCGCATCACGAACGCACCTCGGCGATACGGCCGTCGCGCAAATGCACAGTGCGCTGAGCATGTGCTGCAATATCCGGATCATGCGTCACAATCACCAAGGTTTGTCCTTCTGAATTGAGTTCATCGAGCAAAGCCAACACATCGGCGGCGCTCTTCGAGTCAAGATTGCCGGTGGGTTCGTCGGCGAGCAGCAGCGGCGGTTGCATGACCAGTGCGCGCGCGATCGCGGCGCGTTGCATTTGCCCGCCGGACAGTTCGCCGGGGCGGTGCTCGATGCGGTCAGCAAGGCCGACTCGCCCGAGCAGTTGCCGCGCACGCGCGTCTGCGCTGGCATCCAGCGAATCGGCATAGCGCAGCGGCAGCAACACGTTTTCCAGCACGGTCAATCGCGGCAACAAATGAAAGCTTTGGAAGACGAAGCCAATGCGGCGATTGCGCAGTCGCGAGGCGCCATCATCGTCGAGCAGCGCTACGTCGTCGTGTTCGAAGCGATAGCGCCCAGAATCGGGTTTGTCCAGAGCTCCCAACACGTTCAAAAGTGTTGATTTTCCAGAGCCCGACGGTCCCATGATGGCAATGCTGTCACCGCGGCCGATGCACAGATCGATGCCATCGAGCGCGCGAATTTCATTGCCGCCCTGCTTGTAGGTTTTGCGAATCCCTTCGAGAGCAATCACGCCGCGTGCCTTTGTTCCGCTTGATTCATCATTCACTCCCAGATCGTGCCAGGCCCCATGGCCAACGCGCAGTGGGCCAGATTTGACTCTAAACAGACCCGAACCGGCGTCGCAAGTTCATTGCCGCAGCATCGCGGCAAAGACGGTCTGCGCTAGATCGGGCGCGGCACGGCGATGTCTGTGCTGCCGACCTTGTCGCGCAGCCATTCGGCGAACGGACCGAGGTCCTTGTTGCGGCCGGCGACGTCGAGCACGTATTTAAGTGTCAGCGGCAGGTTCTTCAGATAGCCCTCCTTGCCGTCGCGGTAACACAGCCGGCAGAAAATACCGAGCACTTTGAGATGACGTTGTAGCCCCATCCAGTCGAACCAGCGCTTGAAGCGCAGCTCTCGATCTTCGATCAGGCTGGCCTTGGCGAGGCGGTCGCGATACTCGTTGACCCAGGCCATGACGCGCTCCTGCGGCCATTCGATGTAGCAGTCGCGCACCAGCGACACCAGGTCGTAAGTGATCGGCCCGCGCACGGCGTCCTGAAAATCGATGATGCCGGGATTGTCATTGCGTATCTGCATCAGATTGCGACTGTGAAAATCGCGATGCACAAACACCTGTGGTTGCTCAAGCGCGGAATCGACCAGTTTCTTGAATACGCGGCTGAGGATCAGTTTTTCGCTGCCGCTGATCACAAGGCCCAGGTGACGTTCCAGAAACCACACGGGAAACAGTTCCAGCTCGGCCTGCAATCGGTCCGCGTCGTAGTCCGGCAATCCGCGCGTTTTAATGCGTGATTGCATACCAAAAATGGCATTGATTGCGGTGCGATACAGTTCGTCAACCGTATCGTTATTGAGCACGTCCAGATAAAGCGTGTCACCCAGATCGCTCATCAGGATGAACCCTTCCTCGCGGTTGACCCACATCACTTCCGGCGCCGACAACGATGCGCCGCGCAGGCGCGCGCTCACATCCAGCCAGGGCCCGATGTCCTCTTTGTCTGGTGGTGCATCCATGATGACAAATGCAGTGCCGCGGCATTCCGTACGCAAATAGCTGCGAAAGCTCGCGTCGCTGGAGGCAGCCCGTAGCTTCAGCTCGGAATCGTTCAGGGCGTTACGCACCCACTGCAGCAGCGCTTTGTCACGTTTGGGGTCGGTCATCGGCTGGCTTGGTGGCAAGGGACGCAACAGTCTAGGTGATCTGGCGGCGTGCTGCGGACCCCGCTCCCTGCAGACCACTGGTCCCGCGACTAAATAAATGGGTTGCGCTTGGGCGCGGGTGTTTCGTGCGGTGTCAGAGTCAGGTTCTGGATCTTGAGCAACAGCGACTTGATGTTGTCAGCCCAGCGCAGCGCCGCGGGCGGTGCGGGTGGCGGGCCTTTGACCGGCTCAGCCTGCGGGTGCGACCCAACTTGCTTCTGCCGCTGGTGCAGGGCGTCAACGGCTAACCGATCCCAGCGATTGAAGTGCGCAATGGGTACCGACACCCAGTCCATATTGGGAATATCCGGATTAAGCGGGCTCCAGTATTTGGCCCCGGCCAAAGCGGAGGCCTGCAAACGCTGACGGCCGCTCAATCGAAACGCCATGCCATCAATATGAAACACCATGAACGGCTCGCTGTTCAACATCAGCGCCGGCTTGCCGAACAAGGGCGCCTGCACCGCATCGTGGGCGCGTGCCATGTAGCTGGCGATGAAGTCAAACTTGGTACGGGCGTTGGCCATTGCGCGCTTTTCTGCTGCAGAGGGCAATGTTAACGTGAATGACAGCCGCGGACTTAACGGGAAACGCGGCGAAGGGTTGGAGCCGTCAGCAGTGGTTGAGCGCCCCAAGGGGGCAAATCGACTCAGCCCAGGGCAACGTCCTGGGAAATCAACCGATGCTGCGCAAGGAGCGCAGCACCAGTCCGACGCCTGCGGCGAGCATCCCCAACATCATCAGCGTGTCGAACAGGCTGGTGGGCTGGAAGTAGATGCTCATGTTCATCAGAATGCCGGACAGGATGATGATCACCCCAGCCAGCGTCAGCAGCCAGCCGAGCAGCGAACGTCCGTTGAAAAACAGCAGGCCGGTACCGATCAGGAAAGGCAGCAGCGACAACCCGAACGAGTTGTAGCCCCACAACGCCCAGACTCCGCTGGTGACCGTGACCTTGCTGGTGAGCATGTAGCCGCCGGCTATTGCCAGCGCCAGGCCGATGAAAAACATCGGAATACCACCGGTTGTGCCGCCCGCGCCCTTGGATTGTTCCATGTTCTGTTTCCCGCTTTGGATGTTGTCCATTTTATGCGAAGCAGGGGTTTGGCGCTTGCTGTGCACAATGGGTATCGCAGTCGGGTCTTCGCTGGTCCAGTTACCAACCGGGATGTTGTCGCCGACAGCGAGTCGATCCAGCGGGCGGGAACCTTGGATGGCAAAGATCAGCTTCGGCACACACTGTGCCGGTATTGCGTCAAACTGGACATGGCGATCGCAGCTGCCGATGGCATCCGCAAAGAGGTCAGAAGATGACTGAGGGTCCCGCTTCACCTACGGCACCGCAGGTTCGCAGGCCATTCCTGACGGCGCTGCTATTGAGCGTGCTGCTGCTGTCCTGGACCCATGTACTGGACCAGCCAGCCGCTTCCTATCTGGATACTGCCCTAAAACGCACATTGGTTACCTTTGCGATAGCGCGCGCGCTGAACGGCTCGATCTCGATGCTGCAGGACGCCGACCTATCGGTGTCGCCAGTCGGGGTTGGCGTCACCCTGAGCCCGGGCGAGTTGCTCGACCCGATCAACGATTTGATCGAGCAGTTTTCGTCGATCCTGTTACTCGCGTCGATCTCGCTGGGTGCACAGAAGATATTGCTCAGCATCAGCGGTGCGGCGGCTGTCTCGGCGTTGCTGAGTATTCTCCTGCCACTCGCCTTGCTGGCGCATTGGCGACCATCCGCCAGGCCATGGCGCACGCTGTTGCTGCGTGCCGCATCGGTCCTGCTCTTGGTGCGATTTTTTGTGCCGGTCTATGCGCTTGCTACGCAAACACTGGACCGCACTTTTCTCGAACCGCGCTTCGAAAAGGCCAGTGCAGCGCTTAATTTGAGTCGCAGTGAGGCCCAGGCCGCGAGCGCAGAACATGACCCGGTGCCTCCGGTGGAAGCGGGTTTGGGCGAGCGCGTGGCAGGTTGGTTTCGCGACGCGGGTGAGACGCTGGATATCCGCGCCAGAGTACAAAATCTGCTTATGCGGCTGGGTGCAATAACGGAACACATCGTCACTCTGTCGGTGGTTTTTCTGATGCAAAGTGTGTTGTTGCCACTGCTTTTTGCCAGTCTTGCGGGATACGTCATGCGCACCCTGTGGCAACTGGGAAAACCGGTGCAACGCGCTGCCTGATTGTAGATCTGGCGGGGCTCGAGCATTCCCGGCAAACTCACCGGGACCCGCGTCACAACCTTGACGCCAGCGTGCTGGAGTAAACGATGGAACCCGATGCGCCGCTAATCAGTGATGTGAAAACCAGTGGTTCGCGGCTGTGGTTTTGGCGCGCATTGGTCTGGTTTCTGCTATTGAGCGTTGGCGCGTTGCTATCGCTGATGTGGTGGTGGGATGTCGAGCCGGAGCCCTACGATGTCGTGGCCGCGGTCCAGGCCGGTTCCAGGAACCGCGGTGAGCGGGTGGTCGTCGGTTCGGTGACCAGCGATGCGCTGGCGCAGGTCGCGCGTTCCATGTTGGACAAACGCGGCGGATACCTGTCCAACGACGTACTTCCGCCCGGTGCGTTCATGGACAATGTGCCGAACTGGGAATTCGGCGTGCTGGAGCAGTGCCGCGATCTGGCACGCGCGCTGCGCAATAACTTTTCTCGTTCGCAGTCGCAATCGGTGGAAGACAAGGACCTGCAGGAAGCTGATCCGCTGTTTTCATTCACCAACGATCGCTGGATGTTTCCGCGCAGCGAAGGCGAATACGCAGATGCCATCAGGCATATCGAACGATACCGGACGCGGCTCCAGGACGACGACAGCGCGGACGCGCAATTTTTTGCGCGTGCTGACAATCTGGCTGACTATCTGGCTCTGGTCGAGAGCAGGCTGGGTAGTCTGTCGCAGCGTTTGTCGGCGAGTGTGG